>DATJYJ010000144.1:0-24567 GCA_035578025.1 Verrucomicrobiia bacterium | reverse complement strand
TGCGCATCGCGCAGCACGACCTGGCGGGCGCGGAATCGCTGCTGCGGGCATACCAGGCGCAGGCGGGTCCGCAGCCGCAGGTGGCGGCGGCGTATTCCTGGCTGGCGCGCGCGTTTCTGGACGCGAAGTCGCTCGAGCGCGCGGATGCGCTGGCGTCGGAGACTGCCAGGATGGCGTCGCGCTACCTGATGGGGGAGAAGCTGGACGACGATCCGTGGCTGCCGACGGCTCAGGGGGCGGCGATCGAGGTGCACGCGCAGGTGCTGGCGGAGCGCGGGGAGCGGGCGGAAGCGATTCAGTATTTGCAGGAGCAGGCGAAGCAGTTCGGGGGCACGTCGATCGCGGAACGGATTCACAAGAACATCAACCTGCTGAGCCTGGAAGGCAAGCGCGCGCCGGCGCTCGAAGCGACGCAGTGGCTGGGCACGCGCCCGCCGTCACTCGCAGCGCTACGGGGGCACGCGGTGCTGCTGTTCTTCTGGGCGCACTGGTGCGCCGACTGCAAAGGCATGGAGTCCGGCATCGCGAGGGTGCGCGACGCGTTCGCATCACAGGGGCTGGTGGTGATCGGACCGACGCGGTTGTACGGGTATGTCGCGGGCGGCGAGGAGGCTCCGGCGGAGAAGGAAAGAGCTTACATCGAACAGGTGCGCAACCGTTATTATGCCGATCTTTCGAGCATGCCGGTGCCGCTGAGCGCGGCAAATTTTGTAGCGTATGGTGCGAGTACGACTCCGACCCTGGTGCTCGTGGACGGGTCAGGAGTGGTTCGCTACTATCATCCCGGGGCGGTGAACGAGAGTGAGCTAGCGGCGAAAATTCGTTCGCTGCTGGTGAAGTAATTTATGCAGTTTTACGCTTGGGCTCTTCCACTCTGCGGGCGCGAAAACGGTCGTATTCTTCGAGGGATTGGATGAGGGTGTCGATTGCGGTGCGCCGGGCGTAGAGGTACTGGAGCTCTTTGCGATTCGGTCGAGCGGGGGAGGGGGAGGAGAGGCCTTTCTTCACGAGCATAGTACACATGTACCAGATGGTCTAAGAAAGTACAATAGAGATTCCTGCACCAAAGAGGATCTACTTTGTGGGGGTATATATTACCCGCAAATATGGGTGATTTTTGGTTAACTACCGATAAATTCGGCAATCGCATCTCCGTCATTCGGAAAGACTACGGGAGGATTGCCGAAATTCGCAACAATTCGGCGGCCGTAGGGGTCTTGGAGGCGGCCAGTGTGATAATCATGGATGTAATTAGGGTCTTTTAGGACATTCCCGGTAAGAACAGCGACAACATCCGAATCCTTTTTGATGATGCCGGCCCTAGTCAATTTGCGGATGCCAGCCAAGGTAGCTCCCGATGCCGGTTCGCAACCGATTCCGCAAAGTCCTATTATCGACTTGGCATCAGCGATTTCCTGCTCGCTAACTTTTTCGACTACTCCGCCGGACGTACACACCTCGTAGAGAGCCTTCGGCCAGGACACGGGGTCGCCGATTTTGATGGCGGTGGCGAGGGTTTCGGGGTGTGCCACCGGGTGGAGGCGGGAGCGATCCGGGCTGTGCACGAGATCGTAGAAGGGGGCGGCGCCCTCGGCCTGAATCACGGCGAGGCGGGGAAGGCGGTCGATGAATCCCCACTCTTTGAGTTCGCGTAAGCCCTTACCGAAAGCCGAGGTATTCCCGAGATTTCCGCCGGGCAGCACGACCCAATCGGGGACTTGCCAGTCGCGCTGGTCGAGCATTTCGGCCATGATCGTCTTCTGGCCTTCGATGCGGAAGGGGTTGATGGAATTGAGCAGGTAGATGCCGAGCCGCTCGGCGAGCCGGCGGACGAGGGCGAGGATCTGGTCGAAATTGGCTTCCACCTGGACGGTTTTGGCGCCGTATTCGAGGGCCTGGGCGAGTTTGCCGAACGCGATGTTGCCGTGGGGGATGAAGATGATGGGCTGCAAGCCGGCGGCGCTGGCGTAGGCCGCCATGGACGCGGAGGTGTTTCCGGTGGAGACGCAGGCGACGCGCTTCATGCCGAGCCGCACGGCTTGGGCGGCACCGCAGGTCATGCCGTTGTCCTTGAACGAGCCGGTGGGGTTAAAGCCCTGGTGTTTGAAGGAGAGCGAACCCAGGCCGCCGTACGCGGCGGCTTTGGGCGCGGGCAGCAGGGGAGTGCAGCCCTCGCGAAGGGTAACCACGCCGGCGTAGTCGTCGAGGAAGGGGATGAACTCGCGGTAGCGCCAGACGCCGCTTTGGTCGAGCGGGGCGTTGGAGGCGCGCCGCTCGCGCCACAGTTTCTTCAGTTGATCGGGTGCCTGCGCGGGCTTGCCGTACACCGCCTCGAGCAAGCCGCCGCACCGGGGGCAGTTGTAGAGGACATCGGTGATGGGGAAGCGGGCGCGGCACCGCTCTTCGAAACAAGCGAGTTCCGCGGGCATGAAGCTCTATTATAAGGGCATGCTGGCGGTCCACCTGGAGAACGGCGTGATTTCGGTGCGCGAGGTGCCGCGCCCGGCGCGTCCCGAAGGCTTCGCGCTGCTGCGGCTTCTGGCGGGCGGCATCTGCAATACCGATCTCGAACTGCAGCGCGGCTATTACGGTTTTGCCGGGACACCGGGCCACGAGTTCGTGGCCGAGGTGGCGGAGGCGGACAGTCCGGGGCTGATCGGGAAGCGGGTGGCCGGGGAAATCAACCTTGCCTGCACGCAGTGCGACTGGTGCCGGCGCGGGCTGGGGCGGCATTGCCCGAACCGGACGGTGCTCGGAATCGTGCGGCATCCCGGCGCGTTCGAGGAGTTTTTCACGCTGCCGGAGCGGAACCTGCACGTGCTGGATGACGATCTTCCGCTGGAGCGCGCCGTGTTTCTGGAGCCGCTGGCCGCGGCGAGCGAAATTCTCGACCAGGTGTCGATTCCCGCGGGCGAACGGGTGGCGGTGTTGGGCGACGGCAAGCTCGGGCTGCTGATTGCAATGCTGCTTCAGGCGCACGGTTATCGGGTGCATCAATTCGGACGGCATGCGGGGAAGCTGGCGATCGCGGCCCGCGCAGGCGTGGCAGTGGAGAGCGCGGGTGCATCGCTGCCCGTGGCGGAATACGATTGGGTGGTGGATGCGACCGGCAGCCCTGAAGGCCTGCGCGCCGCGGCGGCGATGGCGCGGCCGCGCGGCACGGTGATTCTCAAGAGCACGGTGCATGGCGCGGTTGGCGTGGACACCGCGCCGATCATCGTCAACGAGATCACGCTGGTGGGCTCGCGGTGTGGAAGATTCGAGGCGGCGCTACCGTGGATCGGGCACCCGGCCATCCGCCTCGAAGAGATGCTGAGCGATTGCTACCGGCTGGCGGACGCGCCGGCGGCCTTTGCCAGGGCGGCAGAACGCGGGGTGTTGAAGGTGATGCTGAAGTAAGGCGTCAGGCTTCAGCTTTCAGCTATCAGCTTGTTAGGCATCAGGCTTCCGTTAGCTGATGCCTGACGCCTGATGCCTTGCTAAAGCTCTTTCCACGACGCGTCGAGCTTGATCCAGCGGTCTTCGCCGCTCATTTCGTTCTCGGCGACGCAGAGGGATCCGTGGCCTTCGTCGCAAATCATCTCGGTGGTGGCGGGATCGAATACGCTGGCCCACGATCCCAGCGCCACGGGGAGGGCGAGGCGTCCGAGACAGACCGGACAGCGCGCCCGCTGGTCGGCGAAGACCCAGATGACGGAGCAGCCGAATGCGCCGAAGAAAACCAGGGTGAACGCAGTAGCGAGGGCGACGCGGAGGGCGCCGGCGGCCATGTGCTCGCGCAGCAGGCCCTCGCCTTCGATCCACGCCAGCGGAACCAGCACGCTTACGAGCAGCAACTTGGCCACCAGGAATAGCCGGTACTTCCATCCACAGCGGCGCATCGAGCCGCGGGCCAGGAGCACGAGCGCGGCGCCGACCATCAGGGCCATGGCGATGGGGACGACGTGCGCCACGACGACGTCGCCGCGCGGGTCGTACTTCATGAGCTTGGGAGCGAGCTTGTCGGTCCGCCAGTCGATGATGGTCAGCACCAGGTGACGGGTGGCGCGAAAGCCGTGCGACACGGCGGCGATGAGCACCAGGGAGGCAGCGCCTCCGGCCAGGACCGATCGCGGCCCGCGCAGCCAGCGCCGGAGGCTGGCGCGGTTGAAGCGCATCCAAAAGGCGGCGGCAATCGCATCGGCGCAAAGGAGTGCGGTTTCGGTGGATGCGTGGGCGGCCAACTCGCCGCGGTCCACGAGCACCCACAGGTTCCAAAGCCGCGAACTCCAACGCAGATTCCACTCCTGGCGACCATCGGGCGGAGCGAGCCAGGCGGCGGCGCGGAGCAGCCACAGCCAGAAGACGGGCGGCGCCGCGGAGCCGGGTTCACGCGGAAGTCCCACACTGACTTCGACGCCGAATTGGCTCTCCGTGTTCCCTGGATGGCGATGGAAACCTGGACCGGCTCAAGCCGGTCCCACAGATTCCGCGGCGTGATAGGAGCTGCGGACGAGAGGGCCGGACTCGACGTGAGCGAAGCCGAGCTGGTAGCCAGCGCGGCGGAATGCTTCGAACTCGGGTGGGGAGACGTAGCGCACGATGGGCAGGTGCTTCGGGGAAGGGCGAAGGTATTGGCCGAGGGTGAGAATATCGACCTGGTGAGCGCGGAGATCGCGCATCACTTGCAGGACCTCATCGGGTGTCTCCCCGAGGCCCAGCATGAGGCCCGACTTGGTGGGCGTGGCGGGGCGCACGCGTTTGGCGTGAGCCAGGACGTCGAGGGAACGCTCGTAGCGCGCGCCGAGGCGCACCTGGCGGTAGAGCCGGGGGACGGTCTCGGTGTTGTGATTGAGCACATCGGGGGCGGCATCCATGACGGTTTCCACGGCAGCGTGGTTTCCCTGGAAGTCGGGGACGAGGACTTCGACGCCGCAGCCGGGGACGCGCGCGCGGATCTCGCGGATCACCATGGCGAACAGCTCGGCGCCGCCATCCTCGCGATCGTCGCGGTTGACGCTGGTGATGACGGCGAATTTCAGGCCCATGGCGGCGACGGCTTCGGCGACGCGGCGGGGCTCGTCGTAGTCGACGGGGAGCGGGGCGCCTTTTTCGACGGCGCAGAATCCGCAGCGGCGCGTGCAGACGTTGCCGAGCATCATGAAGGTGGCGGTGCGGTGGTTCCAGCACTCGCCGACGTTGGGGCAGGCGGCGCTTTCGCAGACGGTGTGGAGGCGGAGGCGGCCGATGAGGCTTTTGAGGTCGCGGTAGTTTTCGCCCACGGGAGCGGGCGCGCGGAGCCACTTGGGCCGGTCGAGTTGGGGGGAGATGGAGACGAGCACTGATTTGATGGTAACGCGCCTGCTGCGCGGGGCAGGCGGGGAGGCCTACCGTACGAAAACCACGCCGACTTTGGCGGCGGCTTTAACGAGGAGGTCCCAGTTACCTTCGGCGATGGGGATGCCGCTTTGGCGGCGCTCGGCCTCGATGCGCCATTCGGGATCGCCGGCGACCATCACTTCGTCGTAGCCTGGAGCGGCGGGCGTGGACTTCATGATGCGGACCAGTTGCTCGACGCGCGCGGTGAACTCTTCGACGGGCATGAAGCGGGCCACGTCGATGGCCATGTACATCTGGCTGACGCGCACCCGTTTACCGCGAAAGCGGATGCCGCCGACTTCGGTGGGCATGACGCCGCCGCTGAGCACGCTGCACAGGATTTCGACCATCATGGCCAGGCCGCTGCCTTTGTAGCCGCCGAGCGGCATGAGCATGCCCTTGTAGGCCGCCTTGGTGTCGGTGGTGGGGCGGCCTTCGCCATCGAAAGCCCATCCCGGCGGGATCTCGGGCTGGCCGTTGAGGAACGCCTTGAAGATTTTGCCCGCGGCCACCGTGGTGGTGGCCATATCGAGCAGCCACGGGCCAGGGACGCTCATGCAGATGGGGTTGGTGCCCATACGGCCGGCCTTGCCCTGCCACGGCGGTACGATGGGCGATGCGTTGCACATGACGATGCCGATCTGGCCGGCGTCGCGCATCTTCTGCGCCCACCAGGCGGCGGCGCCGAAGTGGTTCGATTCTTTGGCGACCACGAGGGCCATGCCGTGATCGCGCGCGATGCGCACGGCGTGCCGGCAGCAGGTGTCGGCGACCCACTGGCCGAGGGCGTTCTGGCCGTCGAAGTGGAGGCAGCATCCGCTCTCGCCGACGACGCGGCCATCGGCCTGAGCGTCGACTTCGCCGGCGAGCAGTTGGTCGACGTAGAACGGGAGGAGCTGGATGCCGTGGGAATCGACGCCGCGGAGATTGCTGGCCACGAGGCAGGCGGCGGCGACTTCGGCTTTGTGGCGCGGGACGCCCGCGCCCTGCAGGATGTCTTCGCAGAAGCGGTTCAGTTGGGGCGCGGGGACGGTGGGCATGTCTAGCGGGTGCTCACCTTGTCGGCGGTAGGGAAATCGGCCGGGACCTTCTGGGTGACCTTGCCGGTGGCGGCCCATTCGGCGCCGCGGGACAGGGTCACGATGAAGCCGACGCAGGCCATAGCGGCGGGATCATGGCCGAGGGTGGTGTGGAAGATGCGGCCTTTGCCGTAGGTGAGGGCCATGAGCATCGGCTCGTCGTGGCCGGTACCGCGGTTGGCGGGGTCGGAAAACGCGGTGGCCAGGACGGTCATGTTCCTGCCGGGGCCGCGCATTTTCGAGTACAGCTCGTCTGAGGCGTGCATCCACTGCTCGGGCAGGCCTTCAGTGATGGGGTGGGTGTGATTGCGGGTGACGACGAGGAAGGGGGTGCGGGCGCCGTGGTTGCCGGCGTTGCCGGGGGAATCGTCGGAAACCAGCTTGCCGTCTTTGAAATACCAATACGGTCCGGATTTCTCGTTGCGTCCGAGCCAGCCGCCGATGCCGATCATCAAGTTGTAGTCGGGCCAGTCGGGGAAGGCATTGTCGGCCGCGTGATAGGAGACGTAGCCGCCTCCGGCATTCATGTACTTTTCGAAGGCGGTCTTGACCTCGTCGGGCCACTTATTGCCGGCCGGGAATTCGTTGTAATTTCCTACAATCAACTGATAGCGCGCGAATTCGGGGCGGAAAGTGGAGAAGTCGCCGTCCTTTGGGGGAGAGGTGAGGACGTCGACCTGGAAGAGCCCGGAATCTTCGAGGATCTTCTTGAGGACCGGGGTAGTTTTGCGCCAGTCGTGGTTATTCTGGCCATCGATGATGAGCGCCCGCATGGCGGGGGCGCTCCACCCGGCCTGGGCAAGGCACAGGGAGAGGCAGGCTAGGAAACGCGCTTTCATGATCTTTGCCCAGATTGTAGCATCCACGGAACTTTTCGCTTCCGCATGGTGTCTACTTGAATGCAAGGCGGCGATTTTTCTGGTAGTTTGATAATCAGGTTGAATGTGAGGTTCCCGGTGACGACCTCAATCCTTGACTTGAGCCCGGATCGGCCCACGGAAACGGGGGAGGCGGACGACCTCCTTCTGGTAGAACATCTGCGTCAAGGCGCGGAAGGCGCCTATGAAGAATTGATCCAGCGTTTCCAGCAGCCGGTCTACGCGCTAGCGTTGCGCCTGTTGGGCGATCAGGGTGAGGCCTGCGATGTAGTGCAGGAAGTGTTCCTGAAGGTCTTCCGGAACATTGGCAATTTCCGTGGCCAGAGTTCGTTAAAGACCTGGATGTACCGGATCACGGTGAACGAGGCTTACAACGCCCGCCGCTGGTTTTTCCGGCACCGCCGGCGCGAAGTCGAGCTGGACAACAATCCGGATGAGACCCGCGACTGGAAGGAGAATATTCGAGACAGCAGCCGCTCGCCGTTCGACGTCGCGTGCGATCACGAGCGTCACGTCATGGTTGAGGCGGCGCTGGAGAAGATCAATCCCATATTCCGCGAGGCCGTGGTGCTGCGGGACACGATGGACCGCAGCTACGAGGAGATCGCGGAGATCTTAGGAGTTTCCCTCGGGACAGTGAAGTCCCGGATCCTGCGCGGCCGTGAGGCGCTGCGGGATGAACTCGCAAACAGCCTGCATGTATCGCCGGCGATGCGATTAGTGCCGAAGACGGCAGAGTGATGTTATGAGCTGTGAGAACGTGCAAAAACAGATCGGGCTCCTGCTGGACCGGCAGTTAGATGCCGATGGGCGGGAGCGTGTGTTGGCGCACATCGAGACGTGCCGCGCGTGCGCCAAACGGCTCGAATCCATGCAGGGCCTCCGCGCGACCATGCGTGGGATGTCTCAGGTGCAGGTGCCGCCCGAACTGACTGCGCGATTGCGGGTCTCGGCATCTCACTATTGCGCGTCGGTCGAGAGGCGGCGCAACTTTGCCGCCCGCATGTCACATTTGAGAGAGCGGATTCGCCTGGAGTTCGATAACCTGATGCGGCCCATGGCAGTTCCAGTCGCCGGCGGCGTGCTTTCGTCATTCGCATGTTTTCTTTTCCTGGTGCCCAGTCTCTCGTTTCAGCACAACTACGGCCTGGAGCCGCCGATTTTCCACCCCGACCCGGCGATTGTGGCCGGATTTACGGATCCCGAGGGTGAACTGGTAGGCGCCACCAACGTGAAGCTGGAATGGGGCAGCTCGCTGATCACCGGCGACGAAATCTCCCTGACGGTGCTGGTGGATCCCACCGGACAGGTGCAGGATTGGACGGTCTGCGGCGGCGAGCTGACGGATGAAATGAAGAACCTGATCATGTTCTCCAAGTTCATTCCGGCGACCGCGTCAGGCCAGCCCACGTGGGGCCTGAAGCAGCTCGTGTTTCCGCGGCAGCGCCACTTGAGGAGCTAGCGGGCCGCGTGCCGCGAAGGCTCGGGCAGCACTTCCTTCAAGCGGATTCTATTCTGAATCGCATCGCGGGCGCGGTGTGTCCGGCGCGCGAACCCCTGGTGATCGAAATCGGTCCGGGGCGGGGCGCGCTCACCGGGAAGCTGCTGGAGCGGGCGGACCGGGTGATCGCGATCGAAGTCGATGCGGAGCTGGTGGAGTATCTCCGGGCCCGCTTCTCCTCGCCGCGATTCGAGGTGCTGCACGGGGACGTGCTGCAGACGGACCTGGGCCGGTGGGGAAGGGCGGCCATAGCGGGGAATCTGCCCTACTACATCACTTCGCCGATTCTGGAGAAGGCGGTCCGGCTGCGCCCGACGCGGGCGGTGTTTCTGGTGCAGAAGGAGGTGGCGCAGCGCCTGGCGGCAAAACCGGGCACGCGCGACTACGGGTACCTGACCGTGCAAACGGCGGCATTCGCATCGGTGCGGGTGCTGTTCGACGTGAAGCCGGGGGCGTTCCGTCCGCCGCCGAAGGTGGATTCGGCGGTGGTGCTTCTGGAGCCGCGGGAGAGCGAGGTCCCGGACCGCGAGGCCTTTCTCGAATTCGTGGGGCGGTGCTTTCGGCAGAAGCGGAAGACGCTGCGCAATAACCTGGCGGGATTCTACGCGGAGGTGGAGAGTTTGCCGGAGGCGGGGATGAGAGCGGAACAACTCTCGCTTGAGCGGCTCTTATCCGTGTTCATCCGCGTGCATCCGTGGCCAAAACAGAAAGAGCCACGGATGCACACGGATGGACGCGGATAAGCAGCTCCTTACCGGAGCAGTGCGTGGGCGGCCAGTATGATTCCGAGGCCTAGGGTGGCGGCGACGGTTTTCATCGCGGTCCAGGTCTTGAGGCACTGCGGGACGCTCAGGCCGTAGTATTGCGAGACGATCCAGAAGCCGGAGTCGCTCATGTGGGAGAATGCGGAGCCACCGCAGCACAAGGCGAGGACCAGTTCGTTGGGCGAGTATCCGGGGATGTTCTTCACCAGGGGCGCGGCGATTCCGGCGGCGGTGATGATGGCGACGGTGGCGGAGCCCTGAGCGAGGCGCATGCAGAGCGAGATCAGCCAGACCACAACCAGAGGAGAGATGGCGCTGGTCATCAGCATCTTGCCCAGATAGCTGCCCACGCCGCTATCGACGATCACCTGCTTGAGGGCGCCGCCGCCGCCGATGATCAGGATCAGGGAGCCCACGGGAATCAGCGAGTCGGTGGCCATCTTGAGGGCTTTGTCGCGGGAGAGGCCGCGGCGCAGGCCGAAACAGTAGATCGCCACCAGGGTGGTCACCAGCAGCGCGGTGTAGGGATGCCCGAGGAAGACCGCGGCGGATTTGAAGGGGATATTGCGGAGGCTGGCCATGGTGGCGCCGAAGGTGAGCAGGACGGGCAGCACCAGTAACAGGATGACCATGGGCACCGGGGGCGCGCCGTCGGTCTCCGGGGCGCGGGTGAGCGTGTCGGCGATTTCGGGCAGGCCGATGTGCATGCGGCGGGCGATCCACTGGCCGTAGATCATGCCGGCGGCAATGGTCATGGGGATGGCGAGCAGCACGCCGTAGACGATGGTCTTGGCGAGATCGCCGCCGAGGAGTTGCGAGGCCGCGGCGGGCGCCGGGTGAGGGGGCACGAGCGCGTGATTGACCGTGAGCGCGGCGGCCATGGGGAGGCCGTAGAACAGGAGCGAGCGTTTGGTTTCGCGGGTAAGGTTCCAGACGACGGGCACCAGGATGATGAAGCCGACCTCGAAGAAGATGGGCAGGCCGACGAGGAAGGATGCGATGAGGACGGCCCAGGCGGCGCGGTCGGTGCCGAACTTGAGGAGGAGCCAATCAGCGAGGGCGCGTCCGCCGCCCGAGTATTCGAGGAAACGGCCGATCATCGCGCCCAGGCCGATGACCACCGCGATGAAACCGAGGGCTTCTCCGAAACCGTTCTGGATCGACTTGAGGACCTTCTCGGGGGGCATGCCGGCGGCGAGGCCCATGGCCATGCTGGAGATGAGCAGCGCCAGGAAGGCATGGAGTTTCGTCACCAGGATCAGAGCGAGCAGAAAGGCCAGGGTGGCGGCGGTCAGAAAGATGAGGTAGTTCCCGTTGGCGGGCATGTTAGATGGTGTCGGCATGACCGGCTGAAGCCGGTCCAACAATCACAATTACTGGATCCATTCGAAGACTCCCGCGGCGCCCTGTCCGCCGCCGACGCACATGGTGACCATTCCGTAGCGCGCACCGCGACGCGGCATTTCGCGGAGGAGGGTGGCGGTGAGCTTGGCGCCGGTGCATCCCAGGGGATGGCCGAGCGCCACGGCGCCGCCGTTCACGTTCACGCGGTCGATATCGAGACCGGCTTTGCGGATCACGGCGAGCGCTTGCACGGCGAACGCCTCGTTGAGCTCGATGACGCCGACGTCATCGAGCTTGATGCCGGCCATGATCAGGGCCTTGGGAATCGCGACCACGGGGCCGATGCCCATGATCTCGGGCGGGACGCCGGCGGTGGCGAAACTGGCGAAGCGGGCTTTCGGCTTGAGGCCGAGCTTGTGGGCCCGGGAATCGGACATGACGAGCGCGGCAGCACCGCCGTCGCTGGTCTGCGAGGAGTTGCCGGCGGTCACGGTGCCAGAGGCGTGGAAGACCGGCTTGAGCTTGGCCAGGGCTTCGAGCGAGGTGTCGGCGCGCGGTCCTTCGTCGGCGGCGAAGGTGCCGGCCTCGGTTTCGACCGGCACCAGCTCGTCGGCGAACCTGCCTTCGTTCTGCGCGCGGAGGGCGTTCTGGTGGCTGCGCAGCGCGAAGGCGTCGGAGTCTTCGCGGGTGACGCCGTACTTGCGCTGGACGCGCTCGGCGGTGAGGCCCATGGTCATGTAGACCTCGGGCCAGTTTTCGACGAACCACGGGTTGGGCGCGGGCCGGCGGCCGCCCATGGGGATCATGGACATGGACTCGGCGCCGCCGGCGACGATGACCTCGGCGCTGCCGGCGCGGATGCGGTCGGCGGCGAGGGCAATCGACTGCAGGCCGGAACTGCAGTAGCGATTGATGGTCATGGCGGAGACGGAGTCGGGCAGGCCCGCGCGAAGGGCGGACTGGCGCGCCATGTTGCTGCCGGATTCGCCTTCGGGCATGGCGCAGCCGAGGATGACGTCTTCGACGTACTCCCTGGCGGCGGGGTAGCGGTCGAGGAGGGCGCGGATGGCGAGGGCTGCGAGGTCGTCGGGACGGGTGTTGCGGAGGGCGCCGCGCGGGGCTTTGCCGACCGGGGTACGCAGGCAGTCGATGATGACGGGTTCGGGCATGGTTGTGTCTCCAGACGGGGCAGGCCGGGAGCCGGCCCCACGGCTCATTTCCTCATGCGCTCCTGGGTTTGGGGGTTGCCGCAGAGGCTGAGGAAGGCTTCGCGCTCGAGATCGAGCAGGTGCTGCTCGCTGACGTTGCGGCGGCCTACTCCACGGCCGCCGCTCAGGATGTGGGCCAGTTTTTCCCCGATGACGACATCGTAATCCGCGATGTAGCCGCCTTCGCGCGCGAGGAGGACGCCCATTTTGAGCTGAGCGTAGCCGGCCTCGCCTTCAACGGGGATATCCTCCCGCGGAACCCCGGGGGTCCAGGACGGCGCGGCGGCGAGCGCGGCAGCTTTGGCGTCGGACAGCAGGCGCTCGCGGTTCCTGGTGATGCCATCGGATTGGCGCAGGAAACCGAGTTGCCGGGCGTGCGCCGCGCTGTCGCTCACCCTGGCGTAACCGATGAGGTCGAAGGCGCGTTTGGGGTCGCCGAGGCGGAGCAGCATCTCCTTGCAGCCTCCGGCGGCGGGGACGAGGCCGACCCCGACTTCCACGAGGCCCATGTAGGTTTCGGCCGCCGCCTGGACGTGGCGCGCGGCCATGGCGATTTCGCAGCCTCCGCCAAGCGTCATGCCGAATGGAGCCGAGACCACCGGCTTGGGAGCGTATTTTATGGCCATGACGGCCTGCTGGTAGCGCCGCACGATGGCCTCCAGGCGTTGCCAATCGCCGGCCTGCGCGGCTTCGAGCAGGATGGGGAGGTTGGCGCCGACGCTGAAGTTCTCGCCGTCGTTGGCGATGACGAGGGCATCGAAATTGCGATTCAGCTCGTCGAGGGCGGCGTCGATCATCTGCGCCGTGTCTTCGCCCAGCGAGTTCATCCTGCTGTGAAACTCGAGGCAGAGCACGCCATCGGCGAGGTCCACGAGGGAAGCGCCGGCGTTGGTGCTGATCACGCCGCGCGCGCGCTTGATTTCGCCGAGCACGATCACGCCGGGGCGTTCTTCGAGGTCGCGCCAGTTGCCATCGAGCAGGTCGAAGCAGCGGGTGCCGGGCCGGCCTTCGCGATCGGCGGCCTCGTAGAAGGAGCGCGCGCCGCTGGCCAGCATGCGCTCGATCATGGCGGGGATGGCGCAGCCTTCGCGGCGCATGCGGTCGATGGTATCGGGCACGCCGAGCGCGTCCCAGAGCTCGAACGGACCTTTCTGGAAGGCGAATCCCCAGCGCATGGCGCGGTCGATTTCCACCACGCGATCGGAGATTTCGGGGATCATCTGCGCGGAGTAGAGGACAAAATCGCGGGAAAGCCTCCAGAGGAACTGGCCGGCGCGGCCGGGATCGGCGGTGAGGGCGCGGAGGCGTTCCGCCAGATCCGGGATGCGGCGGGCGGATTCGAACTCGGGGAACTGCGGCTTCTGCGCGGGGTGATACTCCATGGTGCGGCGGTCGAGCGCCCAGATTTCCTTGCCGGCGCCCTTGCCGACGCGCTTGTAGAAACCCTGGCCGCGTTTTTCGCCTAGCCAGCCGCGCTCCATCATGGCGGCCATGACGGGCGGGGTGACGTAGAGGTCGCGGGCCGGATCGTGCGGGGCGGCTTCGCGGAGATTTTGGAGCACGTGGACCCAGACGTCGACGCCGATGATGTCCACGAGGCGGTAGCTGGCGCTGCGGGGCAAGCCGATGAGGGGGCCGGTGAGCGTGTCGACCTCTTCGACCGTGAAATCGAACTCTTCGGTAAGCTGGTGCACTTTGGCGCCGAAGAAGCAGCCGATGCGGTTGGCGATGAAGTTGGGCGTGTCCTTGCAGTGGACGACGCCCTTGCCGAGGTGCAGGTCGCAGAACGAGGAGACCCAATCGAGCACTTCGGGCAGCGTTTCGGGGCCGGGGATGATCTCGGCGAGATGGAGGTAACGCGGCGGGTTGAAGAAGTGTGTGCCGAGGAAGTGGCGGCGGAAATCGCCGTCGAAGCCTTCGCTGATGCGCGCCAGCGGGATTCCGCTGGTGTTGGTGGAGCAGACCGAGCCGGGCGCGCGCAAGGCGGCCACACGCGACCAGAGAGCGCGCTTGATTTCGAGATTTTCGGCGACGGCCTCGACGATCCACTCGCAGCGGGCGACGCGGGCCAGATCGTCCTCGAAATTGCCGGGGGCGATGAGGGCCCTGGCGGACTCGGTCATGAAGGCGACCGGCTTCTGTTTGGCAGCGCTTTCGATGCCGGCGAGCGCCGCGGCGTTCCGTTTGGGCTGATCGGGGAGGACGATGTCGAGCAGGTCGACCGGGAATCCCGCGTTGGCGAGGTGGGCGGCGATGCGAGAGCCCATGGTGCCGGCTCCCAGTACGGCGACACGGCGAAGGGGGTTCATCACGTCTAGGGTAGCTTGAAAAGGGGCGCGCTACGCGCGACTGGGCAGGTCGGGAACCTGCCCCACGTTATTATGAAGACGGTGAAGGCGGAGCGGCGAAAGATTCCGGCGTGGCTGCCGCAGGTGTTAGGGTACGCGGTGTCGGCCGCGTGCCTGTGGTGGGTGCTTCGCGGATACGACCTGCGGCAGCTCGCCACGGATTTCCGGACGCTCGACTGGCGCTGGATGATGCTGGCCGTCGTAGCCGATTTGCTGGTGTACGTCTGCCACGGATGGCGCTGGAACACGCTGCTGGCGCCGGTGTCACGGCTCAGCTTCTGGCGGACCGTGCAAGCCATCTACATCGGACTGTTCGCCAACGAGGTGCTGCCGCTGCGTCCGGGGGAAGTGATCCGCTGCTACCTACTGGCGCACTGGAACGATCTGCGCATTTCGGTGGGATTCGCGAGCGCTGCACTGGAGCGCATCATCGACGGGTTCTGGCTGCTGGTGGCGGTGATTCTGGTGGTGGTCCGCTCGGAAAGGCCTATGGATCCGCGCTTCGAAGTGGTGATTGAGGGGATGGCGGTGCTGCTGGTGATCGCCGCGGCGGGCTTTCTGTGGATCATCAAGCACAAGGAGCATCCGCACGCGGTGGATCATGAGAGCCGGTGGGCGGCGATGATGCGCCACGTGACCGAAGGCCTGCAACTCATGGGCAATGCCCGGACGCTGCAGCTTACGGCGCTGGTCAGCCTGCTGTATTTCGCGCTGCAGGGCGTCACGATGTGGGCGCTGATGAAGGCCTACAGCCTGGACTATTCGATCTGGGTGGCGACCGGCGTGTTGACGCTTTACCGACTGGCTACGGTGGTGCCAAACGCGCCCGGGAACTTCGGGCTGGGGAACCTGGCATGCTTCATGGCGCTGCGGCATTTCGAGCTGGGCGCGGAGTACGCCAAGACATTTTCGTTCCTTTACCTGGCCGCGCAGACGCTACCGCTGCTGGTGGGCGGGGCGATCGCCACGGCGCTCACCGGGCTGAACATCAACGAGCTTCGGGAGCAGGCGCACCGGGGGACCATGGCGGCGCCGAAAGCGGCGATCGAGCCGAGGGTGTGAAGCGTGCTGCCGGCGGCCGAATTCGACGCCATCGTGGAGAACGCGCTGCGGCTGATTCCCAAGCGCTTCCGGCGCGCCATGCGCAATGTGGCGATCGTGGTGGAGCCGGAAGCGCCGCGTCCGGGGCTGCTGGGACTGTACCAGGGGCGTCCGCTGGCGCAGCGCTCGGTTTTCGAGGGCTTTGCCATGCCGGACAAGATCACGATCTTTCAGGGGCCGCACGAGCGGCTGGCGCGCACGCGGGCCGAACTGGAGCAGATGGTAGCGGACACGGTGTGGCACGAGATCGCGCACCATTTCGGCATGGACGAACGGAGGGTGCGGCGGGCGGAGCGGCGCAGGGGCGTGCGGTAAGTTATTTCGGGTACACCCGGAAATCGTCGAAGTAGGCGACGGAATCGGCGACCGTACACAGGCCGACGTGGCCGGAGCCGGTGAAGGTGTTGTCGTAGCCCTGAAGGATGCGGCGGTGATCGAGGTAAACCTGGTATCGGCTGCCGCGAAGCGAGACTTTCAGGATGGTCCAATCGTTGGCGGGGATGTCATGGTTGGCGACGGTGAGCAGCGGGGTGCGCTGTCCATTTTGTACCTTATAGACCACGACGTTTTTTTCGAGCGCGCTGGCGCGCGCCAGGTAGTAGTTGTTTTCGTCGCGATAGCGCCAGACGAGGCCGCCGCCGAGGACTTCGCGGCCGGAGATGGGCTTGATGCGCACGCTGAGGTCGCCGTCGCGCAGGGTCATGGTCTTGAGAATGGCGAGCGGCATGCGGTCTCTTCCGGATTCGGCGGAGACCTGCGCCAGGACATAGGGCTGCGTGGCGGCGGAGTTATCGCGGCGGATTTCCCACTGCGGGGCACGGCCGTGATTAGCAACCGAGAGCCAATCGGGCGGGGTTTTTCCGAGTGGTCCGGTATCGAAAGTGATAACTCGCCCGTTGGAAGCTGCGATCCCAAACAAGACCAGCCAGGTGGCGACTGTCATAGATTCACACGTCTGTCTTGGCGCACGACGTGGCTCACCCTTCACTCTTTTTTAACATAGTTCCCGATCGCCAGGTATTGAGCACTGTGGCGCACACGATGATGGCTCCGCCGGCGAGCGAGCGGGCTCCCGGACGCTCGCCGTGGACGAGCCAGGTCCAGACGGGATTCATGGCGACCTCGAGTTGAAGGGTGGTTACGGCTTCGAAGGCGGGCACGCGGGTGATGCCCGCGGTGAGGCACCAGTAGGCGAGGCCGATCTGGGCGATACCGAGGTAGAGCAGGACGGCGGTGTCGCCGGGTGTGAAGGGCGCGAGCGGAAGCGCCGGGCCGAGGGCGGCGGCGAAGGCGAGCAGGTTGCCGGCGGCGACGGTTGCGATGCCGGAGTCCGCGTCGCCGCGGCGGCCCAGCCAGCGAAGGCCGAGGAGCATGAAGGCGTAGGCGACTCCGCTGGCGAGCGCGAGGACATTGCCGAGGGCGGGATCGGGGGCGGTGGCCATGGCGGACTGCCGGCTGGTGAAGAAGAAAGACATGCCGGCCCCGACGGCTGCGATGTAGAACAGGTCGGCGCGCCGGATGGGTTCGCGGAGCAGGAGAGGGCTGAACAGCAGGACATAAAGCGGCGCGGTGGCCTGCAGGAAGATGGCGTTGGCGGAAGTGGTGAGGCGGTTGGCGAGAACGAACAGGATGAGGGTGGCGGCATAGGCCGCGGCCACGGGAATGGTGCGGCGGCTCCATCCGCGGCGCGCGGCCGGGATGACGGCAAGCAGGGTAGCGGCAGCGATTCCGGAGCGGAAACACGCGATCTGCCAGCCTGGGAGATTGGCTGCCTTGATGGCTGCGCCGCCGGTGGAGAAGAGCAGCGCCGCGGCCATGAGGAGCAGCCGCGCGCTGCGCGCGCCGGGCGGAAGACGGAAACCGATCGCCCGCCGCACTATTTGGCGATGCCGACCTGGCTCAGGAGCCACGCGTACTCGAACGCGTTGTCGTGGAGGCGGTCGTAACGGCCGCTGGCGCCGCCGTGGCCGGCGGGGTCCATTTTGATCTTGAGCAGGAGCGGATTGGAGTCGGTTTTCAGGGTGCGCAGACGGGCGACGTACTTGGCCGGCTCCCAGTACATCACCTGGCTGTCGTTGAAGCTGGTGGTCACCAGGATCGCCGGGTAGGCGCGCTTTTCCAGATTGTCGTAGGGGCTGTAGGTCTTCATGTAATCGTAGGCCGCCTTCTCGTTGGGGTTGCCCCACTCGAGGTACTCGCCCACGGTGAGCGGAAGAGAAGCGTCCATCATGGTGTTCATCACGTCGACGAACGGGACGGCGCTGTGCACGGCACGGAAGAGGTCTGGGCGCATATTGACCACGGCGCCCATGAGCAGGCCGCCGGCGCTGCCGCCCTCGATCACCAGACGATCGCTGGAGGTCCACTTCTGCTGAACGAGGTACTCGGCGCAGTCGATGAAGTCGTTGAAGGTATTCTTCTTCTTCATGAGCATGCCGTCTTCGCGCCACTGCTCACCCATTTCGTCTCCGCCGCGGATGTGGGCGATGGCGTAGGCCATGCCGCGATCGAGCAGGCTCACGCGGTTGCTGGAGAAAGTCGCCGGCGTGCCGATTCCGTAACTGCCGTAGCCGTAGAGGAACAGCGGACCCTTGCCGTTGCGCTGGAAGCCTTTCGGGTAGACGATCGAGATGGGCACCTTGACGCCGTCGCGCGCGGTGGCCCAGAGGCGTTCGCTGGCGTACTTTTTCGGGTCGTAGCCGCCGAGCACTTCCTGCTGTTTGAGCAGCGTGGATTTACCGGTGTGGACGTCGTAGTCGAAGACGCTGGAGGGCGTGATGAAGCTCTGGTAGCTGTACCGGTAGGTGGTGGACTCGTAATCGGGCGTGCTGCTGGGGAAGACGGAGTACACCGGCTCGGGATACTCGATGGCCTTCCAGGAGCCGGTCTTGAAATCGTAGACGCGGAGGTGATTCAGGGCGTCGGACTTTTCGATGGAGACGGCGAAGTCCTTGAAGAGGTCGATGTCCTGAAGGCGGACACGGTCCCGGTGAGCGATGAAGGTTTTCCAGTTTTTGGGCGACGGGTCGTTGGGCGGCGCGGTGACGATGGCGAAGTTGCGCCCGGGCTTATTGGTACGGATGTAGAACAGGCCCTCGCGATGATCGAGGTAGTAGCGGTGGGCCTTTTCGCGGGGGAGCAGGGTGGTGAAGGGATCGGCGGGACGATCGGCGCGGAGATAGCGGACTTCGCTGGTGTCCTTGGCTTCGATCTGAAGCACGAGGTATTTCAGGTCGCGGGTCTTGCCGAGGTAGATGTCGTAGAGCTCGTCCTTCTCGTTATACAGCTCATCGAATTTTGACGAGCCCAGCACGTGGCGGAAGAGGCGGTCGCTGCGCTTGGTGACGGCGTCTTCGGTGGTGAGGAAGACGGTCTTGTTGTCGGAGGCCCACTCCAGCGAGGTGACGCGCTCGGTGGTGTCGGGCATGGTCTGGCCGGTGCGCAGGTCCTTGACCTCAAGCGAGAACTGGCGAAAGCCCGTGAAGTCGATGGTGTAGGCGAGCAGGTTCTGATCGTCGCTGACGTTGAAGCTGCCGAGGCCGACGAACTTGTGATCCTTGGCGAGCTCGTTGAGATCGAGCAGGACCTCTTCGGGCGCCTGCATATTGCCTTTTCGGCGGCACTGGATGGGATACTGTTTGCCCTCCTCGGTGCGCGAGTAGTAGAGATAGCCGCGGCGCGGGACGGGCACGGAGAGATCGGTCTGCTTGATGCGGCCGAGCATTTCTTTGTAGAGCGCGTCCTCGAAGGGTTTCAGGTTGGCGGTCATGGCCTCGGTGTAGGCGTTTTCGGCCTTGAGGTATTCGGCCACCTTGGGGTTGGACTTCTCGCGCAGCCAGAAATAGTCGTCGAGAACGGTGGCGCCGTGGCGCACCTCGCGATGTTCGACGCGCGGCGCGACGGGCGGTGTGGAATCGGTCTGGCAGAGTACAATCATGGCGGTTAGGAATGCGAGCACGACGGCGCGCGATAACGGCTGCATGCCCCTAGGCTACTGCGGGCGCGAACGCCGGGGCAACCTTCAGGCGCGTACAACTGTTAACCTGAAGGGTATGCAACAAAGCTGGAAAACCCTCGCGGGTGTCGTGTGCCTGATGCTGGCTCCCGCGCAGGCCGTTCCCAGGCAGGAATACCGTATCCGGTTTTTTCACACGCATACGGGCGAGCGGCTGGATATCGTTTACCGCGAGGGAGACCGATACTCACCGGAGGCTCTGACGAAGCTCAATCGCTATCTGCGCGACCACAGGACAGGAGATGTCCACGATTACGATCCCAGAGTGTTCGATCTGCTGCACGACCTGGTCACCAGCCTGGGCAAGCCGGACGCGGAGATCGACGTGATCTGCGGGTATCGGACGCCGTGGAGCAACGAGTTTCTGCGGAGCCGGAGTGCCCACAGCGGGGTGGCCCAACATAGTCTGCACATGCAGGCGGAGGCGATCGACATCCGGGTGCCGGGAGTCGATACGGCGCGGCTGCGCGACGCTGCACTGGCGCTGCATCGCGGCGGAGTGGGCTACTACGCGAAATCCGATTTTGTGCATGTGGACGTGGGGCGAGTGAGGCGTTGGTAAGGACGGGCTGGACAGGCTAAAGCCTGTCCCACAACTATCCCGGATAGGGGTAGCCTTTGGCGAGCACTTTTTCCAGGTCGGCGTCGAGGCCGTAAATGTCGTTGAAGAAGAGCACGTCGCCGGCCTCATTCACGATCGCGGTGCCGTAGAGGATCAGGACCGGGATGGGTGTTGCCAGGTTCACCTGCTGATTGTCTTTGCCGGCGGTCATGGCCTGGCGGACTTTTTCCAGGTCCCATCCCGGGTTGTTGCGCAGGGCCCAGGCGGTGAGCTCGGCGGGCTTCTCTACGCGGATGCAGCCGTGGCTGAAATCGCGGCGCGATTGGGAGAACAGCTCGGGCACCGGGGTGCTGTGGAGGTAGACGTTGTGGCTGTTTGGGAAGATCAGCTTGACGAGTCCAAGCGAGTTGGTGTTGCCGGGCTTCTGGCGGACGGCGTATTTGCCGGAGCGAAGGCCTGCCAGAACCTCGTCGTTGATGGTGCCGGACGTGACGACTTCTCCGCGCTGGGTGGTGACCTCGAATCCTTTCTTTGAAATGTAGTCGCGGTCTTTCTGGATGTTGGGCACGATCTCGGAGCGCTGGATGCTGGGGGTCACGTTCCAGTAGGGTCGCAGGACGACATACTGCATGGTGTCGGCGAAGATGGGGGTCTTGTGGCCGTACGCCTTGCCCACGATCACGTTCATCTCCAGGGCGATCTTGCCTTCCTGCCCGGAGCTGTAGGCTCTCAGGCGGAATTCGGGGACGTTGACGACGATCGGCGGCTGCGGGAAATCCTGCGGGAGCCAGCGCCAGCGTTCGAGGGTGAGCTGCAACTGGCGTATGCGGAAGCTGAGCGGCACGTTGAGTGTTTTGACGGTTTGAGCGCCGAGGCGGCCGTCGGCCTGGAGGCCGTGGCGGCGCTGGAAGCGCTTCACGGCCTCCACAACGGGTCCGAAATAGAGGTTGGCATCGGGAGGCGGCACATATTGCGGCAGGTCTCCCAGCAGGCTCAGCAGCCGGACCAGGCGCGGAACCCCGGGATAGGGGGAGCCGGGGGCGACGGTTTTGGCGGGCACCGGCAACTGCTCCCCGTTGTCCTGGCGGGCCAGATCGAGATACTTGAGCAGGGCCTGCTTGGTCCGTTGGTACCCGGGGAACTGCAATTCCACCGTCTCCAGGACCGGCCCGGGATCGGGGGCGACGATCAGGCGCTGGCGCAGAAAATCCGGCAGGTTGTATTTTTTGTGCTCGACGTCGAGGCCGAACTCGAAGTGTTTCGGATTGACCTTGCCGATGTGCAGGTCGGAGATGTAGCGCATGGTGCAGACGGTGAGGGCGACATCGAAGCGCGCGCGGTCCTGGTCGGATGCGGAGCCGAGGCGCTGGAGGCGGGCGGCCCAGCGCGAACCGTCATAGTCTTCGGAGGCGAGACCTTTGGCTTCAGCCTTTTGCAGGATGGCGATCACGGCGAGGGCCTGAGGAGTCGGCTGGGTGCCGCGGAGCCAGGCGGGCGCATACCCGGCGGGGTCGTAGAAATTCCTGACGTGCTGGCGGTAGTCCGAGAAATCGGGCCAGCGCAGGTCCTCCAGGCGTCCGGCGTCCGCGATCTGGCGCAGGGCCGCCGAGGGTTGAGCGCGCAGAGCCAGCGCCAGGCAGGCGCCGACGAGGAGTGTTGCAGGTTTCAGCACGAAACCATACTAACAGCGTGCGATCATGTGGAAATGACGATTTGCCGGCCGGCGCTGGTTCTGCTGGTTGCGGGCGGCGCCGCATGGGCACAGAACGCGCCGAAGGATCGCGAGATTCAGGAGATTCTTATGAAGTCCAGCCAGGCGTCCGCGGCGGGCGACAAGGCGACGGTGGTGACCCTGCTGGAAACAGCGCTCCAGAAAGTGCAGAAGGATCCGGGGCTCAAGGAAGATGAACCCGAGGTATTGGCTCGATTGGGCAAGGCCTACGTGGACGCGCAGCGTTATCCGGACGCGGTGCGCACGTACCAGGTTCTGATGGAATCGATCAAGCAGGACTGCCTGCCGGGCAGTCCCCGGGTGGACCGCTGCGCCGACGGGCAGTACGGGCTGGGGACGGCGCAGATGTACAAGGGCGATTTTGCGGGTGCGGCGACCACGCTGCGGCAGGCGATTGCCGGCTACGCCGTGCTGGTGAAGGGCAGCGTGGCCGAAGATTTCCGAATGGCGCGGCTGAAACAGCAGGCGGACGCGCAGGCGCTGCTGGCGGCGGCACTGTTCCGCACGGGAAAGAAGCCGGAGGCCATCGCTGCCTTCGAGCGCGCTATCCAGCAATTCGGCACAGTGGAGAAGAGCCCGGCCAGCAGCGACGCGCTGCGCACCGCGGCGCGGGCCTCGACGAAGGACGCCCAGACTTCACTGGACCTGCTGCGGAAGAACTGATCCGCGGCCGAAGTGCGGTTTCACCGGCTTGCGATCAGTTTCTTCTTGCCCTAGTGGGGATTTCGTCGGAAACTGAAGGTTTAAGGAGAGCCAGGGATTTGGAAAGAAACGGCCGCAAGGGCTCGCTGGTGATGGAGCCCACGGAAAGATGGACGCCGCAGACGGCCAGCGATTTCTACGATGTCGCAAGCTGGGGCAAAGGGTACTTCTCGGTAGGCGATAACGGGCAGCTCCGCGTTCACCCCGAGAAGGAACAGGCGCGCTTCATCGACCTCAAGGAGCTGGTGGACACGCTGGTTCTGCGCGGCATCAACCTGCCGATTCTGATCCGGTTCGCCGGCATTTTGAACCACCGCCTGGGCGAGATCCACAGCGCGTTTCAGACCGCCATCGCGGAGCACAAGTACCAGGGCGGCTATTGCTGCGTGTATCCGATCAAGGTGAATCAGCAGCGGCAGGTGGTGGAAGAGGTGTTGGAGTTCGGACGTCCCTACCGGTTCGGCCTGGAAGCGGGCTCCAAGCCGGAGCTGATGGCGGTGATGGCGCTGGCGGACAACGAGACGCCGATCATCTGCAACGGTTTCAAAGACGACGAATACATCGAGATGGCGATGCTGGCGCAGAAGGTGGGGCGCAAGATCATCCCGGTGGTGGAGAAATACACCGAGCTGCACCTGATTCTGAAATACAGCGCGCGGGTGGGCGTGCGGCCGAACATCGGGCTGCGGGTGAAGCTGGCGAGCCGCGGGTCGGGGCGATGGAAGTCGTCGGGCGGGTACCGGTCGAAATTCGGGCTATCGGCGACGGAAGCCACGCGGGCGCTGCAGGAGCTGAAGGACCTCGGCATGGCCGACTGCCTCAACCTGCTGCACTTCCACCTGGGCAGCCAGATCACGAATATCCGGCAGATCAAAGGCGCGGTGAACGAGGCGGTACGGGTGTACGTCGACCTGGCGCGCAGTGGCGCGGGGCTGAAGTATCTCGACGTGGGCGGCGGGCTGGGCATCGATTACGACGGGTCGCAGACGGACTTCGAATCGAGCGTGAACTACACCTTGCAGGAGTACGCCAACGACATCATCTATCACGTGCAGAACGTGTGCGACGAAGTCGAGGTGCCGCATCCGACCATCATTACGGAGAGCGGGCGGGCGATCGCGGCGTACCACAGCGTGCTGGTGTTCAACGTTCTGGGTGTGGCGGGAATGGGCGACGCGGAAGTGCCGCCGGAGCCGCCGGCGGACGCGGAACAGCCGCTGATCGACCTGGCGGAGACGTATCGCGGGCTGTCGTCGAAGAACCTGCTGGAGAGCTATCACGACGCGCAGCAGGCGCTGGACCAGGCGTTGAACCTGTTCAGCCTGGGATACCTGTCGCTGGAGCAGCGGTGCATCGCGGAGAACATTTACTGGGCGATCACGCGCAAAATCCAGCGGCAATCCAGGGAGCTGGAATATTTCCCGGAGGAGCTGGAAGGCATCGACGCCATGCTTTCCGACACGTATTTCTGCAACTTCTCGCTGTTTCAGAGCATGCCGGACAGTTGGGCGATCAAGCAACTGTTTCCGATCATGCCGATTCACCGCCTGGGCGAGGAGCCGACGCGGCCGGCGGTGCTGGGCGACATCACCTGCGATTCCGATGGCAAGGTGGACGCGTTCATCGACCGGCGCGACGTGAAGCGGACCCTGCAACTGCACACGTTCGACGGGGGCGACTACTACCTGGGCGCATTTCTGCTGGGGGCGTACCAGGAGATCCTGGGCGACCTGCACAATCTTTTCGGCGACACCAACGCGGTACACGTGCGGCTGGGCGAAAACGGTGAGACGATCCTGGATTCGGTGATCAAGGGCGACACCGTCCACGAGGTGCTGAAGTACGTGCAGTTCTCCAGCGAGACGCTGGTCACGCAGTTGCGCAAGGACGTCGAGTGCGCGCTGCGCGAAGGCAAGGTGACGTACGAAGAGAGCGGGGCGCTGCTGAAGTTCTACGAAGAGGGGCTGCACGGGTA
>DATJYJ010000143.1:0-27724 GCA_035578025.1 Verrucomicrobiia bacterium | reverse complement strand
CGGCCAATGAGCCACATCTTCATCTCCTACAAGCGCGAGGACTCCACGCGCGTAGCGCGCCTGGTGCATGCGCTCGAAGCCGCAAAACTCCCGGTCTGGTGGGACGGCGTCCTCACCGCCGGAGACGATTGGCCCAGCCGGATCGCCACTGCTCTCGACACCGCCAACTGCGTGATCGTGGTCTGGTCCCGTGAGAGCGTCGGACCGGCCGGCGGCTTCGTCCGCGACGAAGCGCGCCGTGCCATGCGCCGTGGGGTGCTGGTACCCGTGCTCATCGACCCCGTCGAACCGCCCCTCGGGTTCGGCGAGGTTCAGGCCATCGACCTGACCCGCTGGAACGGCAAGCCCCGCGACCCCAGCTTCGTTGACCTCAAAGATGCCTGCGCTGCCAGGCTCGAAGGTCGCGCCGCTGCGCCCGCAACCGGCCGCATGAAGCGGCTGAAGCGCCGTATCGTCTACGGCAGCGTGGGCAGCGCGGCCGCGATTACCGCGATCCTTTTCGCACTCAACCTGTTCCGTATTCAAGACCACGTCTGCGGCATTGCGCTGCTTCAGCCCGGCCTCTCCGACGTTTGCGGCGCGCTCGGATTGGGCGGCAGACCGGCGGAGGCCGAACGCATCGCGTGGGAGAGCCGCCCTCCAGGGAATTGCGAAGCGTTGAGCATCCACATCCAGCGCTTCCCCAATGGGGCCTACCGGGATCGGGCCGCCGGCATGCTCGCCACACCGCACATCGTCCAGGCCGGCGCGTGGATTCCGGTCACCCAGCGCCTGGAGTTATTTGTCCCGCAGGACGACGCGCCTGGCGCCAACCGGGCCGCCGCCCAAACCGCGGCATTGGCCCGCGCGCAGGCAAAGGCCGGAAGCCTGTGCAATGGCTTCGCCGCGACTGGATCCTACCGCGTCAAATCGGCCGCCCCCGACGTCACACTCAAGTGCAACCCGGCTGGAGGCGGTTTCGTGTGCGAGAGTGCCGGCCAGGCCGTGTGCCAGTTGGAAAGGCTCGACTCCCGGGAGCAGCGCACTTGCGGCAACCAGCCTTGAACGCTGTTTATTCCCGGTCGCTCACCGTTTGCCAAACGCAAAGCGAGATGCCTGTCTTACTCCTTCGGGATCGCCTTTATTGGGCGTTGAAATGCCCCCGGATCGCGATCGTAATCCTCACGTCGGCGCGCCCCGATAGTCCGCTCGCCGCCTCGTCGAACTTGGCGCGATCGAGTTTCTGAAGTGCCTCGACATCCTGCGGCCCTAATTGGTATTGTTTTGCTACCCCGTGAGGATCTTTGAAGACATGGTCCCTCAGCTTGGGGTCCACCAGCGCGCGCCCCAGCAATTCCATCAGTCCGTGACCCGCGGGTTTGTCGTCTTGCGTAGCCATCGAATTACCTCCTTTATGCGCTTATCTCCAACGTTCGACTCTGCTCTGAGCTCGACGTCTCCGTTCGCAGGTTTGCGGCGAAACGAATCGCGAGCTCTGCGTCGGCGGCTTTGATATCGGGTATCTCTCCGCCGGTAAGGTCCAGCAGCGAATCCAGCCGGTCCCGGCCCAGGGCCTGTTCCAACGCCGACATCAACCGGGCCTTCGTGCGGTCTGCAAAAAAGACTCTTCTCGCGGCGCGTACCGCCACTGCCCGCTCCTTACGCGAAAGGTGCCCTTTGGCCTCGAGCGTTTCGGTCCAGTACTCGATATTCACCATCGGCACGCTGCACGGCGCGCCGTCCAGGGGCGAGTATGCCAGCGCCACATCGTCTTCCCGGCGCACCGCCGCGGCCGCAAAGCGTTCGTAAATCCACCCGACGCCGATCATGCCGCATGGCGCCATCTCCGCTGCGCGCAGCGCACCCATGCTGGCCGCTCCAATCACGACCTTGCCCCGATCCAGCACTTGCAGAATCTCTTTCGGCGAAACCGACAAGCTTTGTGAAAACTCGCCGTCGAGGATGACGTAGACTTCGTACCCGCCGTTCGATTCCAGATCCCCCCTGCGAATGGGCGGCGCGATATCGGCGTCCGTAATCTCATTCAGCCTTGTGCGGCTGAGCGAAGGACCACAATAGATGATCGTTCTCATGAGCATGGTACCGGCTCACAGTACACGCAACAGCGGCGCATCGTTTCTCTGCCTCACCAGCGCCGCTCCACGTTGCCCGGCGGGAGGCTGGGATTCCGGCGGGTGCACTGCCAGGCGCCTCCTGCGGAACACACCCAGCGCCAGCCCCACTCCGATTCGCGCGCAATCGTCTCCCGCGCCGCTCAGCAGAGCGGCCTCCATAACCTCGTCCTCGCGGTCGAAGAGCCCGAATACCCGCGAATCCAGGAATGCCCTCCCCAACGTGGCGTTCAGCGACTTCAGCACCGTCTCCAGCAACCCGCGCTTCTCCTCCTTGTCCGGATTCGGAAATGTGTGGAAGCCGGGAAACAGAGACCGGTTCCTGTCGATGATGGCGCGGACGGCCGCAGCGCGATCGTCCAGCAGCACGCCCGGCAGAAGCAGCCAATGCGAATCATCGGCCTCCGGCGGCAGCAGCCGGCCCTCGAATTCCTGAAGGACCGGCGAGCTGGGCAGCGGGCTCAGCATATGCAACTGGACATTCACCCGGGGAGCGAACTTCGAGGCTTCCGCAGCCATGGCCAGCGTCAGGCGAAAATCGTCGAGAGTCTCGAAAGGATAGCCCCAGATGAACGATGCCTCGATAAACGGAAAATATCGCGCTGAGGTCTCCAGAGTCGGCAGAATGCTGTCCGGGTCGAGTTCCTTCAGCGCCCGTTTCAGGATCCTGGGCGACCCCGAATCGATGCCGTAGAAAATGGACCTGCATCCCGCCTCTGCCATCAGGGCGATCAGGTCTTCGGACATCAGATTGATCCGTCCAAAGCACCCCCATTCCATGCCCACGCGCCACTCCAGCAGAAGTTCGCAAAACGCGCGAACCCGCTCCCGATTCAGCACGAACGTGTCGTCGGCGATCGCCACGCCCTTCCGCCCGTAGCGGTCGCGCAGCAGAATCATTTCCTCCACCGTGCTCACGATGTCGCGGTACACGGCCTTTCGGCCCCACAACGGGGCCACGTCGCAGAACGAGCAGCGATACGGGCATCCCCGCGTCGTGATGATCCGGGCCGTGGAATAGTGGGACCAATCCAGCAGGTGATAGGCCGGAATCATTTCGGCCGGCAAGTCCGCAATCCGCGCCCGCGGTCCGCCATCCGTAATGCCGTCCCCGTCCCGGTAAACCATCCCGGCGATCGGGCCGCCGCCGCGAAGATGCCCGTCGGCGGAACAGCCATAAGCGGCAGCCCACTCGCCGATCGTCACCTCGCCTTCCCCCATCACGATCGCATCCAGGGCCGGGTAGGTCCGGAGAAGTTCGAATGCGCCGGCCGTCGGCCCAGGTCCCCCGAGCAGAATGTAAGTGCCCGGCTGCTCCGTCTTGATCCGCTCCGCTGCTCCGATCACCACGGGAAGCATGTCGACGAAGCAGGAAATCATCACCACGCGGGCGTGATCCCGCAGAAACTCCACAATCCGCTCCGGGTCGAATGCGTTGGCATCGGCGAAGCGCTGGTAATCGCGGAAATCCACGCTCCACCCGGCCCTCTCCAGCGCGGATGCGATGTAGAGCGGTCCCAGCGGCGGCTCGATCTTGCTGTCCTCGCCCAGCGTGGCGCTCAGCAGGGTGGCCCGGCGCTCCATTCACAGCTCCCTGGCGATGCGCGGCCCGAACGTGCCCCGCCCGGTATGCAGGTGGAAAACCGTCCACGTCTCCGCCAGGGGGATCACCACGCGAACCACCGGAATACCCACCTCGGGGTGCGTCATATCGAGAGCCACCACCTGGTTGATTCCGTATTCCGGCAAACGTCCGAGTATCAGGTCCACGTCCTCGTCGATGGAGTCGTGCCGGTAAGTGGGAATCTCCTCGAACGAGATCGGTTCGCCCGTTTCCATCAGTTCCGCCACATTGACGGCGGGCCTTGCGCGAAGAACTTCGGCGAGGTCTTCCCGGCCGCCTTGAATCAGGGTGACGCGGCTCTGCGCCGCTTCGGTGATCGCCCGCAGCAGCGCCACCCGCGAATCCGGATGAGCCCCGCAGCCTCCAAAGGCCGTGTCGGTTCCGTCCATGCGCCGCTCCACGATCGTGCAGTCGATGGTCGCGATGCCCGCTGTAGACGTCAGGTCGCGCAGAAAAATCCGCAGCCCCGCGCGCTCGATTCGCGCGATCAGGGGGATCGCTCTTCGCGGCAGGCGCTCCAGCGAGATCGGCCGCGGCCCGGCGCCCGGGGCGGCCGGGGCGAGGCCAAGCAGGCCCCGGACCGCCGGTCCGATCTGGGCTTTCGCGGTGGCAATCGCCTCCGCGTCCCGCTCCACAATTTCACAAAGCGCATGGCACAAGGCTTCCAGTCGGGTATTGCCGGATGCCAGGCCGTTGGTACTCGCATAAAACAATACCGGTGCGCGCTCGGGCTTGTAAGGGCACACCACGGCATTCAGCGGCACCAGGGTTTCGCAAGAGTGGATCAGGTCGTATCCGCAAACCCATTCGAGGCTCAAATCGTCCGCGTAGTCGCGGACCATGGGCACGATGATCTCGTCCGGCTTCACGCACGCGAACGACTGCCTTAGCCGGTCGTACGACCCGGTAATCACCTCGAACCCGCAGCTCTCGCCTGCGTGCCGCTCGATCGCTTCCATCAGCGCCCCGGCGTGGGCGTCGGCGCGGGTGGTCCCCTTGCCGTTGTAGTAGGAGATGCCCGGGTCGAGATCGCGTGGCCGCACGCTCATAAAATTCGGAATTCCGATACGATCCAGATCGGTCACTTCCGAAACGGTGGTGATGCCGGCACGATCCAAAACCGCCGAAGCCCGGCGGATTGTCTCCTGCGGCTCGATGCAGCGTACGACGCCTTTGCTGGAATACTTCGCCAGCTTACCGGTAAGCCAGTATTCTCTTGTGTTTTGCGATTGCACGGCGAACATACGAATCGAACCCTCTGCCGGACCGGCTGCTAGCCCCTCCCGGCGCCCTTGGACTGGCGCCGCAGACTGATTAATCACCCAGCAGCAATATTACTGAAAAGATGCTTCTGCCAACAGCGAATTAACCAGGGCCCTGTGCGAACGCACACGATGTTACGCTTGGCGGCCTTGTTTACGAATGGCCGGGCCAGGGAACCAGGGTAACGCCGCAATCGCGCGAATCGCGCGGCCCCGTCTTGAACCCCGCCTGATTTTGGAGTACCCTCCGCAGCAGGAAAAGCTGCACGAATGCCCGCGGGCGAGTTTGAGGGCACAGAGCGCTACGTGATTCAACGCCGTCTCGGCCGCGGCGGGTACGGTGTCGTCTACGAGGCCTACGATCGCCGTCAAAATGCACTGGTCGCGCTGAAAACCCTCCACCGCCCAGGCGCGGACGCCCTGTATCGCTTCAAACGCGAGTTTCGCGCGCTGGCGGACATCCATCATCCGAACCTCGTGGCGCTCTACGACCTGGTGTCCGACGGAGAGCAGTGGTTCTTCACCATGGAACTGCTTTCTGGCGTGGACTTCCTCACCTGGGTCATGCGTCCGCCGCCGCGATCTGCCGGGAGCCCCGGCCTGGGTTCGCCATACCCCGCAAGCCAGCCGACGCTGCCTCTTTCGGAGACCAAAACCACCACAACCCCTCGGTCGGACTCGCCCGGAGCCGTCGCCGGCCAGGCCGAGCCTTCCACCGGCCCCCGCACGCCTTGCACTCTGGATGAGTCGCGCCTGCGCGCAGCGGCACGGCAACTCGCCGAGGGCATCGCGGAGCTGCACCGCGCAGGCAAGTTGCACCGCGACCTCAAGCCCTCCAACGTACTCGTCACCCCCGAAGGACGGGTCGTGATTTTGGATTTCGGCCTGATCGCGGAGATGTCAATTGAGGGATCGACTACCGGCAATCCCCTTGCCGGCACGCCGGCCTACATGGCCCCCGAGCAGGCGGAGGGTCAGCCCGCGGCCGAGGCGGGCGATTGGTACGCGTTCGGCGTGATGTTGTTTGAAGCACTCACCGGACGGCGCCCATTCGACGGTACCGCTGCCGAAGTGATCGCCCAAAAGCGGCAGTTGGAAGCCCCCAGCCCTTCCTCGCTCGCCACCGGAATTCCCGCCGACCTCGAGGCGCTCTGCGTCGACCTTTTGCAGCGCGAGGCCGGGAAACGTCCCGCTGGGCCGGAAGTGTTGCGCCGACTTGGCGCGGCCGCGCACCATGGTCCCGCCCCGGTCAAGCGAACAGGATTTGTGGGCAGGGAGCGCCAGCTCGGCGCCTTGCACGAAGCACTGGAACGCGCGCGAGCAGGCGCGGCCGCGATAGTGCTCTTGCATGGAACCTCGGGAATCGGAAAAAGCGCCCTGGCGAATCATTTTCTGGACGGGATTCGCCGCCGGGCTGAGGTGCTTCCCCTGGCCGGTAGGTGTTTGGAGCGCGAAAGCGTGCCGTACAGGGCTTTCGATAGCGTAATCGACCTGATGACGCGGTATCTCAAGCGTCTCCCGGCAAGCGAATTGGACCAGCTTCTGCCGCGCGACATGCATGCCCTGATCCGGCTCTTCCCGGCATTGCGGGAAGTGGCGGATGCATCGTCCCCGTGGGCGAAGGCCGCCGGAATCACCGATCCCAAGGAACTCCGCCAGCGCGCCTTCGGGGCGCTCCGCGACACGTTCCTGCGCTTGGGGCGGCGCACGGTTCCGGTGGTTTTCATCGACGATGCGCAGTGGGGCGACGCCGACAGCGCGGCTCTTCTGTCGGAGCTGATGCTGCCCCCCGCCCCGCCGCGCTTGCTTCTCATCGCCGGCTACCGGCGCGAGGAAGCCGGCGCCGGCCCGCTCGTGCAGGCCCTCATGGCGCGGGCCGCGGCGCCCGGGCCGAATCTCCATGTCGTCGAGATACCACTGGAAGGCCTGTCGCTCGAGGAGTCGAGGCAGCTCGCGGCGGCCATGTACGGTGGCGAGGGCAGGCTCGCCGGCGCGCGTGCCGAGGAGATCGCTCGCGACTCCGCCGGCAACCCCCTGTTCGTGAGCGAGCTGGTGCGGGCGCCCGAAGCGGCGGGAGCGCTGTCCCTGGATGAGGTGATTCAGGCACGCGTTGCCAGGCTGAACCAACCCGCGCGCCGTCTCCTGGACGTGGTCGCAGTAGCCGGCCGGCCGATCGCGCTGGACCTCGCCAAACGCGCGGCCCGCCACCAGGGCGCCGACTACGATGTGCTGGCGGCCCTCCGCGGAGGCCGCCTCGTGCGCTTGCGGACCGGCGGGGACCTTCCAGAGATCGAGGCCTACCACGACCGCATTCGCGAGGCCGTAAGCGCCCGGCTTTCCCCTCAAGACCTCGTGGATTGCCACGCGTCCCTGGCAACCGTACTGGAAGCATCCGCACGGCCCGAACTGGAGGCGCTGGCGATGCACTTCCATGGCGCTGGCGACAACCGCAAGGCCGCCCGCTACGCCGCCGCCGCAGCCGGTCAGGCAGCCGAGGCCCTGGCGTTCGAGCGAGCCGCGCGCCTCTACCGCTTCGCCCTCCACCTGGAGCCAGACGACCCCGCAACGCAGCGCGACCTTCAGGGCAGTCTCGGCGATGCCCTCGGCAACGCGGGCCGCGGCGCCGAAGCAGCGGAGGCATACCTGGCCGCCGCCGCCGCTTCGGTTGACACCGGCGCTCTCGAGTATCGCCGCCGCGCTGCCGCACAACTGCTGATGAGCGGCCATCTGGAGCAGGGAATCGGCGTCCTTCGCGACGTCTTGGCCGCTTCGGGAATGCGCCTGGCGCGGTCGCCATGGAGAGCTCTGCTCTCCCTCCTGCTCCGTCGCCTCTGGATCCGCGTCCGAGGGCTCAGCTTTGTCGAGAGAGAGGCCCGCAGCATCCCGCTGCAGGATCTCGTCGGCGTCGACACCTGCTGGTCGGTTGCCCAGGGATTGGGGGTGGTGGACACCATCCGCGCCGCCGATTTCCAGGCCCGCCACCTGCTGCTCGCGCTGCGCGCCGGCGATCCCTATCGGGTAAGCCGTGCGCTGGCTGTCGAAGCGGGTTATCACGCCCTCTCCGGAGGGCGGCGAAGGTCGCATACGCAGCTTCTCCTCCAGGCCAACCGCGCCCTAGCGCAACGAATTCAGCCACAACAGCCGCATGCCCTCGGTTTGGCCACCATGGTCGAGGGCATGGCGGCGTTTCTGGAGGGGCGCTGGAGCGATGCCCGCGAGCTTCATGAACAGGCCGAGACCGTGCTTCGCGAGCGTTGCGTGGGAGTAGCCTGGGAACTCGCGACCGTCCACCTGATGTGGAGCGTGGCCCTGTTCTTTCTGGGCGAGTTCGCGTTGCTCACCAGCCGGCTGCCCGTCCTTTTGAAGCAGGCCGAGGCCCGCGGCGACCTCTATGAGGCAACCGACCTGAGAATCCGCATCTCCCACGCCAACTGGCTGGCTGTTGACGAGCCGGATGCCGCGCGGCGCGAAGTCAAGGAGGCCATTTCGCGATGGCCGGCCGGCGAGTTCTACGTTCAGCACTGGTGGGCGCTGATCGCTAACGTCGAAATCTCGCTCTACTCGGGAATGAACCAAGCCGCATGGAAGCTGATCAATGACGAGTGGCCGCGGCTGAGCCGCTCGTTCCTCTTGCGCGTACAGTACATCCGGATCGAGTCGCTGTATCATCGCGCGGCCGCGGCGCTCGCGGTCGCGGCCGACACCGCCGGCAGCCCGCGCGCGAACATCCTGCTGAAACAGGCACAGAAGGACGCACGGCGCATTTTGCGCGAGCGAATGCCCTGGAGCGATCCGCTTGGCCAAGTGCTCCATGCCGGCATTGCGTCGATACGCGGCGATCGAAATCGCGCAATCGAGCTACTGCGCTCGGCCGAGTCGGGATTCGATCGGGCGCAGATGCGGTTGTACGCCGCCGCGGCACGCAGGCGCAGGGGCGAGCTGCTCGGGGATGGTACCGGACGGGAGCTCGTGGAATCGGCGGACGCCTGGATGACGAACCAGGGTATTCGCCATCCCGCCCGTATGGCCGCGATGCTGGCTCCCGAAGTGGTTTTTGAGCCGCGTTAGAACGGCAGGTCCTTCGGAGGTTCGCGGAAGATCCCGGAGCGGGCCAGGAAACGAACCGGATTCCGAGGTTCGCCGTTCACCCGGACTTCGTAATGCAAATGCGGGGCGGTGGTGCGCCCGCTCGAGCCGACCGCTCCCACCAGGTCGCCGCGGTGGACTTCCTGTCCGGTGTGAACCGCGATCTTGGAAAGATGCGCGTAGTACGTCTGCACCCCGCCGCCATGGTCGATGATCACCAGCCGGCCGTATCCGCCCCCCACCATCTCGGCGAGCACCACAACGCCTTCCGCCGCCGGATGCACCGGTGTCCCGGTGGGTGCGCTGATATCGACGCCTTTATGGAAGGCGCCTTCGCCCGAGAACGGATCCGTACGAGTGGCAAATCCGCTCATCAGCCTGCCTTCGATCGGCCAGTCGCTCGGTGTCGCCTTCACCTGCGGCTGCAGCCGGCGGGAACGATGCGCGGTCAGATTCATCTTCTCGGCGCTCAGCAGGTAGTTGTAGTCCTGGATGCTTTCGGCGAACGAGGGCACGAGTTTGCCTTCCGCGGCGATGTCCGGAGGACCCTCCAGCTTCTGCTTGATCCCGTAGGCGACCGAAACTTCCTTGGCGTACAGTTGCAGGCTGGCCATCTGCACGTTGGTATCGCTGACCACTTTCTGCAGATTCTGGTAACGCGCGCGCAGCGAGTCGGCTTCACGCTTCAGAGCGTTGTAGTTGGCGACCTTCCAGGCCATGCGGGCATAGCTGGCAATAAACCCGAACGTCGAAAAACACCCGAGAAGGGCCAGGCCGAGAACTGCGTAAACCGCTGTATGGGGAATTTGAATGCGCCTGAGTCTGCCGCGTAGCGAGTGAGCTAAAACTACAACAAAATATTCCTGGTTCATAGTCTCTCCACTCCGGACTCTCTTTTGGATTCGTGCCGACGAGAAGCACGGAGGTCCGGCGGGGCTATTTCACTGCTCAACTACCATTGGCGAATCTCAAACTGTAACAGGGATTTTACCGCCTGTCAACCGGTATCTCTCGTTGCAAGTCATTGATATATTTAGTATTATTGTTCGCAACCGTGTCTTTCAGGCTGCCCGGAACCCTTTTTTTGCGGAATCTGGTGGAACGCCGCAGCCTGCTGTTCCAACTGGTCCGGCGCGATTTCGAACAGCGCTTCGTCGGCTCCGCTATGGGTTGGATCTGGAGTTTGATTCATCCGCTGGTCCTCCTCATTAGCTGGACCTTCGTTTTCCAATTCTGTCTCCACCAAAAACCTCCCCAGGGGGTGCAAAGCTACCCCATGTTCATCTTCGCGGGCATGCTTCCCTGGCTGCTCTTCAGCGAGACCGTGCAGCGGTCCGCGCCCAGCCTGCTCGACCAGGCCGGACTGATCACCAAAACAGTCTTCCCCGCCGAAATCGTGCCCGTTTCCGTATTTCTGTCGACTCTGGTCAGCCACCTGCTCGCCGTGCTGCTCATGGTCGCCGCCATGGGCGTCACCTATAACCAGATCAGCATCTTCCTCGTCTTTCTACCGTTCTACATGGGGGCGATCGGCCTGCTCGCGGTCGGCCTGGGATGGATTGCCGCCAGTCTGCACGTTTTCATCCGCGACACCGCCCAGGTGCTCAGCGTAGTCTTCACGTTCTGGTTCTGGCTGACGCCGATCTTTATTCAGGAGGAGAATTTTCCGGAGAAGGCGCGGTGGGTGTTGTTCGCCAATCCGCTGTACTACGTGGTGCGGGCTTACCGTGCGGCGTTGCTGTATTCGTCGATGCCCAGTCTGCGTGACCTGATGATTGCAGCCGCCTTCGGTGCAGCGGCATTTGTTGCCGGCGGCCTGTTCTTCCGCTACATGAAACGGGGCTTCGCCGACGTCCTCTGAGGAAGTCGCGGACAGTCGTCAGCCTCCGGCCGCGTAGGCATTACCCGCAGCGATCTGCGAGTTGCTGGTGCCAATGATTCCCTTGATCGAAGGGCCTCCGAAGCCGAACATTGCCACGGTACAGAACAGGACAAACGTGATGAGCAGCGTGTACTCCACCAAGTCTTGGCCCGATTCCTCCTGCCAAAGGCTACGCAGCAACTGCTTCATTTAGAACCTCCAAGTCCATTACACCCGAGAAATATCTTGCGTACAAGTGAAAAGATAGGCGTCTTAGTACCATTCGACAACAGGTACTCACGAGTGTACTAGCTTAGGGTAGTCCGTCCATAACCGAGCATGTTAACTTCGGTTATTATCCGTTCGACGATTGCCCCTTCAAACGAGGGTGAGATGGAGCGTACCACTAGGCCGTACCAGCCCCCGGTATTGACCCACGTTTGTAAACGCGAGTGGGTGTCCCCCGAGCGCCTTCAGGCTTCTCCCTCGCGAAGAGTACGAACACCCTCCGCCAGGAGCTTGCTCACCAGCGCCTGCATTCGAGTCGGACTCCCTATTTTGAGGTGTTGGATCAAAATAGGTAGACCAGCACCTGCTTCGCAGAAACGCTCCGCTATCTATCCTACATCAGAATCCCGCGGACCACGCTCTCGAAACACAAACCACTCCCCCACTGCGAAATTCAACAGCGCGCACGCCCCAATGGACAAAATGCTCGCCAGGTAGGCATTCAGGTGCGCCCCGCCCACCAGCAACCGCATCAGCGCCAGGTTCCCCAAGATCGAGACCGCGCCGTTTCCCGCGTGGAACTTCAACAGCCGGATCGCCGCCTCCCGCCACGTGCCCCGCGCCCGATCCTTCCACGTGAACCGCTCATGCCACACAAAGTTATGCAGCACCGCCGTCTCCACAGCCAACGCCGTGGCCGGCATGTAATTCACGCCCAGCACTCCCTTGAGCAGCGCAAACGCGCCCATCTGCACACCGATCCCCACCGCGCCCACAAAATTGAACTTCAGCCAGCGTACCGCGAGCGGACTCACGGCAGCCGCTCAGCCCGGTAGAGTTGCCTCGTGTGGCGCAGCGCGGACCAGATAAGCATCAGGCCCATGCCCGCAATCCCGCACGTGCCGCCCACGTCGAACAGCAGAAACTCCCGGCCGAATAACTTCACCACCGGCTTCCAGAAGAGCGCCAGGTTTCCGATGCACAGAAGGATGCGCAGCTCCGTCGGCCCGAAGCTCCAGAAGGAAAGATGAAAGTGCCCGATCGTGTAAGTCGTCAGGTATACCTCGATCGAAAGCAGAAAGTAAGCGATCAGCAGCCCCAGCGCGATATAGGGGCTCATATAAGTCGAGAGCGCCAGCCCGCCCATCAGGAAGAAGGTCCCGATCGCATCCGTAATGTGGTCGACATAAAACCCGTAACGCGGCCGAAGCCGGTTGCGGACCCGGGCCAGGGTGCCATCCAGGCTGTCGCCGAACCAGTTCACCGCCAGCGCCGCGATCACCCCCAGCAGCGCGCGCCGGTCCCGGCTCGCGGCCCAATAGCTAAGCCCGGCGCCGAACATGGCGGCGAATCCGACGAGCGTCAGGTGGTCGGAATTGACCCAACCCGGCATCCGGTGCGCCAGCCACACCAGGACTTTCTTTTCTGCGGCCGCGAGCATGCTGAGCTGCCTGCGGTCGGCGTCGCGGAAGGCTTGCGTAGCCATGTCTTAGGAACTAGCAGAATCCAGGGCAGGGCACAAGTGGGGCAGGCTTCAGCCTGCGCGGGACTTTAGTCCCGCTGTGCGCGGAACTTTACTCCCGCTGGCTCGGTTCGTCTACTCCACCATCCCCGGATGCACGAACAGAAAGTGATCGAAGTAATAATGCATCAGCAGAACGCTGAGCACCACGACGAAGTAACTCTGATCCGCCGAAAGCGGCGTCGTGGCGCGCACCAGCAGCGTCAGAACCACCATCACGCCCGTTGCACCGAGAAAGCAGAGGTAGTACACGCTCATTCCCCGGCGCCGGACCAGTTTCCGTACTACACCGGCATCGATCTCGCCGCGCTGATCGCGCAGCCGGTTGATCAGCCAGAGCAGGAACAGATACTGGAACGAATGCCAGGTGTTGTAGCCCTGGAAAAGGATGTCGAGATTCGATCCCAGCGGCAGCAGGAAACTCACCACCGTCGTAATCCCGATCAGCAGCGTCTTGGGCATGCTCACCGTACCCCGCCGGATTTCGACCGTGGTCTTCCCGATCCACGCCACCAGGCACACCGCGAAAACCACCCCCGCCACCACCGGCAGGTTCAGGGGACGAAGAACATCGGGGTACGGCAGAGTCACGCCGCCCACGCCGAAATTCCCCTGCGCGATCTTGTACAGCCCGATCGGGTACAGCCCGCTCAGGATCAGTCCGTAATCCACTGCCCGCGACCATGCAGGCTCCGCGCGCCCGCTGCGCTGCCGGTAGCAGTCGGTCAGGTAAATGATCTGATGCAGCACGTGCAGCGACGCCCAGGTGAAAAAGAACGTGATCAGCAGCCTGTAATGCGTGACGCCTAAATACAGAACGATTACGGGCAAAGCCAGGGCCGCGGCCAGGTATCGGGGATGCCTGGCCCGGAACCGGTCGTCCAGCACCGTGAAGGTCACCGTCGAAAACAGGTGCGGTCCGCCGATCAGCGTGGCCACGGCGATATTAATCAGGTCAATGGCCTGCTGCTGCCGCACCCAGCCCGAAATCTGCGCGCCCCATGCCACCAGAAACGGCAGCGGAACCAGCACCGCGCTCAGAATCAGGACCGGAAGGTCCCACGAAGGCTTGTAGATCCATCCGTTCCGCCGCCCAATCAGGGCGCCGGGGCTGCTAGCAATTGCGGCCATAGCGAAGATCATACCCGAGCTTGCGCCGCCGCGGCAATCCACCCTTGAATTTCGGAGTCAATGGACATACCATCAGAGTCAAAGGAACGGATATTCAGATGAAACTGTCTTTTCTACTTGCGCTGGTTGCGGCTGCCTGTATGGCGAGCTTCGCCCAGGAAGCCATGCCGCGCATGACCTCTGTCGAGCCGATGAGCGGAAAGGTAGGGGACGTCGTCGCCATCACCGGCGAAAACCTGGATAAGGACAATGTGTTGAAGGTGTTCCTCACCGACGATAAGAACGACTTGGTCTGCGAGATCGTGGAACAGTCCGCGGCGGCCATCAAGGTGAAGATTCCTGCCAAGGCCACGGGGCGCATGGCGTTCATGATTCGTACCGGCGGAAAAGAGCCCAAGGACATCGTCCAGCCCGTCAAAGTGACCATCGAGTAATTACCGGCCTGTCCACGAGGTCCGCTACCTTCGGTACGGTTCCGACAGGTATTTCTTCGCCTCCGCCGCCGCATCCGCCTGCGGAGCAAAAGCTATCGCCTTTTTGTACGCGTCGAGCGCCTCCCCCCGCCGGTGCTTCATATCGTAAATCTGCCCGATCCGCAGCCACGCCAGTGTCCCTGTATTTAAGTCGACTTCTTCGGGCCGCGCCGTCACCTTCTTCAAATTGTCCAGCGATCGATCCAGGTCGTTGTACCAGAATTGAATCGACCCCTGCTGATAATAGACCTTCTCCCACGGCAGGCGGTCGAATCCCGGCGCGTGAGACTGCTTCAGCTGCACCACCTCCTCCAGCGCCGCCAGCCCGCTCTTCCCGTCGCCCCCCATGCTGTACATCTGGGCCAGCTCCAGCCGCAACAGGAAATTGCGCGGATAGCGGCGGATCAGGTCCTGGATCAGCGGCACCGCCTGCTTCGGCTGGTTCTCCCGCCGGTAGAGCGCTCCCAGAAAAATCTCGGCATCCACCTTGTTCAGCTTCCCGTTGCGCGCCACCTCCTGCACCGTGCGGATGCCCTTTTCCTTGTCGCCGTGGATGCCGATCAGGAACCCCAGCGTTCGCCACGTCCAGGGCAGGCTGCCCACGATGTAATCGTGCAGCCCCTGCACCAGCCGCGCGTCCACATTGTTGGGCTCCAGCGCCGAAATGCGATTATGCAGCTTGCGGGCCGACGTCGCGTCCTTCAGCGAATCGTGCCACGCCTTCTTCACTACCCAGTAATAGTTGGACCGCAGGCCGTAAGCGATGCCCAGCGCGTACATCGCCGAAGTGTCGTTCGGATTGCTCTTCAGGCGCGCCTCGCACAGCGCCATCGACTTTCCGATCTCGTCCAGAATGCGCTTCTCGACCTCCGGCGTCGGATTCAGCTTGGCGCGCCGCAGAAAGGAATTATTCCCCGACACCAGTTCGCTCTCCAATGCCCCATCGCGGAACATCTCGCGGAAAATCAGGCTCTGCGCCAGGTGATTGTGCAGGTCTGGAATCGACGGATACTGCGCGATCGCCTTCTCGAAAACCGCGATGGCTTCGTCGTACTCGAGGTTATAGAAATGGTTGAAACCTTGGTCGGTGAGGTCTTTTTGCGCCGCGGCCGTCGAAGTCAGGAACAAGACGACGATCCACGCGGACAGTTGATTTGTTTTAAATCCGTGTACATCCGTGTCCATCCGTGGCGAATCCTTGTTCAGCATCCTACAGGAACACCCGCTCCAGCTCGCGGGTCACCGCTTCCGGCATCGGAGCCAGCGTGCCCAGGGCATGGCAGTTGATAATCGCCTCCGCCGTCGACTCCAGCACCTCCAGCCGGTCATAGGCCTCCAGCACCGTCCGCCCCGCCACCAGCACGCCGTCGTTCTCCAGCAGCGCCGCCGGCGAGCGCGCGGAAAGCGTCCGGGCCACCGCTTCCGGTTCCTCGAACTGCACCCCGTACGGGATCCGCCCCACCTGCCGGATCACGATGTAGCTCTCCGGAATCGTTCGGCTATCCAGCTCGGCGCCGGTCACGCTGAACGCCGTGGCATTCACCGGATACGCGTTCACAATCGCGCCGATCTCCGGATGCTTCCGGTAAATCGCCGCGTGCATGCGCGCCGCGCGGCTGGGCATGGCTCCCGCCTGGCATTCGCCGCCCCGCACCAGCACCAGGTCCTGCACCTCCAGCGTTCCCCGGTCTTCGTGATACGGCGTGATCAGGAACGCGTCCCCCGCCAGCCGCGCCGAAAAGCTCCCCTGCGTGCTGATGAACAGGCGCTGGCGGTAGGCCCGGCGCACGAACTCCGCCAGCGTCGCGCGCAGCTCCTTTTCCCGCGTCCCGGGCGCGGCGTGCGCAAAACCGTCCCATTCGGGCCCGGCCTTATGAGCCGTGGCGAGCTGCTCGTCCGTCAGGTAGCGCACCTCGCCCAGGTGGCGCGCTTTGATGATCGTCTTGGCGCTGAACTCCAGCGTCTCGAAACGGTCGAACGCCTCCCGCAGGTTGGCCCCGCCGGTGACCGCGCCGTGATTCTCCAGGATCACGCAGTTGTACAGCCCCCGGAACAGCGACGCCACGTTGCGCCCCAGCGCCGCGCTGCCCGGCAGCTCGTAGGGCGCGAATCCGGCCTCCCCGCACACGTGCCGCGCCTGGTGAAACACCCGCGTGTCCGGCACCTGGTGTACCAGGCTGAACGCCACCAGCGCCACCGCGTGCGCATGCACGATCCCCCGCAGATCCGGCCGCGTGCGGTAGATCTCCTGGTGAAACGGCAGCTCCGACGACGGCCGGTGCGGCCCCTCCACCGTTCCGTCCGCATGCACGCACACGATATCCTCGCGCCGCAGCGTCCCCTTGTCGATCCCCGCCGGTGTGATCCAGAGATCCCCGTTCTCCTCCAGTATCGAGAGATTGCCCCCCGACGTGGTGGTCATCCGGTAGCGGTAGATCCGCTGGATGGCCGAGAGAATCTCATCGCGCGGGTGCAGGTAGGAGACGGGCGGCATATCTTTTCATTCTCTTATGAACGCGCCGCTTGACGGGCCTCTATATATTGACTAGTATATATACCGAAAATGAAAAAACCGCCGTCACCCGAAAGCTTCACTCCGCTCAAGAGCCACTGGTTCCACGTCCTGCTCTCGCTCGCCGGCCAGGAGCAGCACGGCTACGGAATCATGCAGGAAGTTCTCGAGCGCACCCACGGCAAAGTCCGGCTCTGGCCCGCCACCCTCTACGGCACCCTCAAGCGCCTCATGGACGAGGACCTGATCGAGGAATCCGGCGCCCGCCCCGCCCCCGAGCTCGACGACGCTCGCCGGCGCTACTACCGCCTCACGCGCCTCGGCCGCCGCGTGCTCGCCGCCGAAAGCGCCCGCCTCGAAGACCTGGTCCGCGTGATCCACGCCAAGCGCGGCCTCGCCAGCCGTGAGGCTGAATCATGAGCGGCGCCCTCGAAGTGCAGCGCCTCACCAAGCGCTTCAACGGCATTCCCGCCGTGGACGACGTCAGCTTCGCCATCCAGCCCGGCGAGATCCTCGGCTACATCGGCCCCAACGGCGCCGGCAAGAGCACCACTGTGAAAATGCTGATCGGACTCCTCGCCCCCAGCGACGGACGAATCCTCCACGGCGGCCGCTCCGTCATCGACGACATGCCCGCCTTCCAGCAGCGCCTCGGCTATGTCCCGGAAGAACCCAATCTCTACCCCTTCCTCTCCGGCCGCGAATACCTGCTGCTTACCGGCCGCCTCCGCGGCATCGAGCGCAGCCGCCTCGACCGCAAGATCGACACCTTCCTCCGCCTCTTCTCCCTCTTCGATGACGGCGACGCCCCGGTCTCTTCTTATTCAAAGGGCATGCGCCAGAAGATTCTCCTCACCGCGGCCCTGCTCCACGATCCCGAGGTCCTGATCCTCGATGAGCCGCTCTCCGGCCTCGATGCCAACACCATGATCGCCGTCCGCGAGTTGCTCCGCGGCCTTGCAGCAAGCGGAAAAATCATCCTCTACTCCTCCCATGTCCTGGATGCCATGGAAAAGGTCTGCGCCCGCGTCCTGATTCTCCGCAAGGGCCGCGTCGTCGCCTACGACACCATCGAACGCCTCCGCCAGCAGATGGACCAGACTTCGCTCGAAGGCGTATTCACCCGTTTCACCGAACAGGACGTCCGGCGCGACCTCGCCGGCCGCATTCTGGAGGCCATGCGCGCGTGACCTGGCTCGAAAAAACTCACGGAACCCGCTTCGAGCTGATGCGCCATTTCCTGGCCACCATCTTCGATAGCGAGATGTTCTCCGTGCGCGGCCAGTGGGGCTCCATCGCCATCGGCGCCTTCGCCATGACCATCCCCGCCGGCATGATCCTGCTGGAATCGCCCTCCGGCCGCAAGCTCGCCGTCTCCCTCGCCTCCGCCCAATCCATGGCTTGGACCGACCGCCTCTCCAGCCTCACCCTGATGATCTCCATCACCGCCATCCTCGCCCTCCTGGCCTGGCAGTCCCTCTTTCCCGGCCGCCGCGACTACCTCGCGCTCGCCGCCTTGCCGGTTCGCTCGCGGCAGATCTTCGCCGCCCGGTTCTCCTGTGTGCTGCTCATGGCCGCGGTCATCACCTTCATCCTGATCCTTCCTCCCGCCGGCGCCGCGCCTCATCCCATCAAGCTCGCGAGTGGCGAGGCATGGCTGCCTCCATCCACCGCCGCCGCGCGCACCGTCGCCACGGCCTTCGGATGCCTGTTCATTTTCTTCTCGCTGGTCGGCCTGCAAGGTCTCTTGATCAACGTCCTCCCCGCCAAACGGCTGGCGCGCGGCACGGGATATACCCAAACCTTTTTGCTGGCCGCGTGGCTGCTGATCGGCCTGTACAGTTGGTTCATTCCGGAATGGCCCGCGCCCTCCGTGCCCGCCATGCTGCGTACCTGGGCCTGGATGCCGCCGGTCTGGTTCCTCGGCTTGCACGAAAAGCTCGGCGGCGGGCAAGATCCCTTCCTGCTCGCCCTCGCCCCCCGCGCAGTCCGCGCCACCTGGATGGCGGTCGGTTTCGCCGCCCTGATGTACCTCACCGCCGCCGTCCGCTACCGCCGGCTCCTGATCGAGGGCGGGGAAGGCCTCGCCCCCGAGCGCATGCGCGAGCGCCGCTGGCCCCGCTGGTTCGCCCGCAATCCCCGCCAGGAGGCCATCCTGCAATTCATCGCCGCCGTGGTGTCGCGCAGCCGCGTGCACCGCATGGTCCTCATGGCCTATGCCGGCGGCGGCCTCGCCCTCATGGTGAACGCCGTCCTGCTCGGCGGCCCGAAACAGGTGCTTCGCTTTGTCCTGCTCTACTGGCCGCTCGGATTCTGCTTCGTCGCCCTGGCCGCCATCCGCCACGCCTTCGTCATGCCCGCGGAATGGAAGGCCAACTGGATCTTCCGCCTCACCGAAAGCCCTGGCCGCCGCGACTGGATGTCCGCCGTCGAGCGCTTCGTCGTCGTCTGCGTCATCGCGCCCGTCACCCTCGCGCCGCTTCCGTTTTCCATGCTCCTGCTCGGCGCCCCGCTCGCGCTGCGCACCACCGCGCTCCAGATTCTGGTCTCGCTCGCGGTCTTCGAGTTCCTCTTCTACAGTTGGCAGCAGCTTCCCTTCACCTGTTCCTACGTGCCGGGGAAGACGTCCCTCATCCTCCAACTCGGCGGCTGGCTGGTGGTGATGACCATGGTGGTCCCCATGCTCGCCCGTGCCGTGGCCGCACTCGCCCAAATGCCCATGGTCTTCGTCTTCTACCTGCCCATCTTCCTCGCAATCTGGCTCTGGGCCCGCCACCGCCGCCGCGACGGCTGGGGCGAAGCGCCGCTCATCTACGAAGACACCCACGACGCCCCGCCCGACCTCGGCATCCGCGAAGTAGGACAGGCTTTAGCCTGTCCAGCCTCCGACCCGCAGCCCGAGCCCTCCGCCCCGCCCCCCGCCCTCCGCGCCTTCCAAACCCTGACCCGAGCCTTCCCCCGCGATTTCCAGGACTCCTTCGCCGAGGAAATGAACCTCGCCGCCCAGGACTCTCTAGGCGCCGCAGGCGCCGCCCGCCTCCTGGCCGACGCCGCCCTCCGCCTCTGTGCCGAGTACCTCTCCCAATTCCTCCGCGACCTCCGCTACGCCTTCCGCGCCCTGGCCTCATCGCCCGGCTTCACCGCCGTCGCGCTCGTCTCGCTCAGCCTCGGCATCTGCATCTCCACCTGCGCCTTCAGCGAAATGAACGGCATGGTCCTGCGCGATCTTCCCGGCGTCGCGCGCCCCGAACAACTCGTCGCCACCGAGCGCCCCACCTCCTACCCTCTATACCGCCGCTACCGCATCCGCGACGATCTCTTCATCGACACTGCCGCCTACGTCGCCTCCGTCCCCTTCGGCGTGAACCTCCACGGACGCACCGTCCGTGTATGGGGCCACCTCGTCACGCCCTCGTACTTCGCCACGTTCGGTGCCAGGCCCGCCCTCGGTACCTTCGACGGCGCCGTCGCCAGCTACCGCTTCTGGAAACAGCACCTCGCCGCCGACCCCGCCGCCGTCGGCCGCACCCTGCGCATCAACGGCCGGCCGGTCGTCATCACCGGCATCGCGGCCGAAGAGTTCCTCGGCGCCACGCCCATGACGCCCTCCGATCTGTGGCTGCCTTTTCCCCCGGACGCCGCCGTGATTCCCGCGCTCAACGCCAAAGCGCTGGAAAGCCCCGACCTCAACGTTCTCACCGTCGTCGCCCGCCTCCGCGCCGGCGAGACCATCGCCTCCGCCGAAGCCGCCCTCGATGCAGCCGCCCGCCAGTTCGAGCGCGACACCGGCGATCCCAACCGCGACCGTCCCGGCCGCCGCGTCGCCCTCGCCGACGGAGGCAAATGCATTCCCCTTCGCCCGCAGGAGAAGCCCTTCTTCACGTCTTTCTTTCTCATCATGGCTGGCCTGATCATGATGATCGCCTGCGCCAACGTCGCCAACATGATGCTCGCCCGCGCCGCCTCGCGCCGCCGCGAAATCGCCGTTCGCCTCGCCCTCGGCGCCGGCCGTGCCCGCATCGTCCGCCAGTTGCTTACCGAGAGCCTGCTGGTTGCCGGAGCCGCCGGCGTGATCGGCGCCGTCGCCTCCGCCTGGCTCATGCACGGCCTCAGCGGTCTCCGCATGCCCACCCCGATTCCCGTCACCTACGACTTCTTCCAGCCCGACGTGCACATGCTCTTCTTCACCATCGCCGTCTCGCTTCTCACCGGCGTTGCCTTCGGCCTCGCGCCCGCGCTTCAGGCGACCCGCTCCGATCTCACCCCCGCGCTCAAGGAAGGCGGCAACGTTCAGGTCCGGCGCTTCCGCCGCATCAGCATGCGCAACTTGCTCATGGTCTCCCAAATGGCCGGCTCGCTCACCTTGCTCGTGATTGTCGGCTATTTGTCCATCGGCATCCAGAGCACTCTCGGAGTGCAGACCGGATTCAATCCGGCCAATCTCTACCTCGTCACGCTCGACCCCACCCGCGACGGCTACACTCCCGAACGCAGCGCGGCCTTCCTGCCCAAACTGCTGGAGCGCGTCCAGGCCCGGCCTTCCGTCGCCGCCGCCAGCCTCAGCGTGACTGTGCCGGTCGCCATGGCCATCGATCGGGTCACGATCTCCCTGCCCGCGCGTAGCCTGGGCAGCCAGATCCGCCACATCGTAGGCAAGGATTACTTCGCCGCCACGGGCATTTCGATTCTCGCCGGGCGCGGCTTCCGTCGCCAGGATGAAACCGACGAATCCACGGCCGTCATCGTAACCGAAGCCTTCGCAAGGGAATTCTTCCCCGCCGCAGATGCGCTTGGCCGCACGCTCGAGGTCGGCAACGGCGAGGTATTGCCGGCGAAAATGATGCCCGGCAGCTTCGATTACCGCCCCTCGGCCCACACGCGCGCCCGCCGTACCTACGAAGTGATTGGCGTGGTCAGCAATGTCTCCGAGGGCCTTGTCTCCGGCAAGCCCAAACCGGTCATCTATTTCCCCCTGCGCCCCTCCGACATGGCCGAACCCTCGCAACTCGGCGTGACCCTGCTGGTGCGCACCAACCCCGGCGCCGACGGCGTCGCCATCGTCCGCCGCGAAATCGACGCCCTGGACACGAACGTTACGCCGTTCTACACCGGCAGCATGGCCCAGCACATCGACGAGTTCATGGGCATGCTCCGCGTCGCCTCCTGGACCTACGCCATCATCGGCTTCTTCGGCCTCGTGCTCGCGGCCGTCGGGCTCGCCGGCATGACCGCCTATTCCGTTGCCAGCCGCAATCACGAAATCGGCATCCGCATGGCCCTGGGAGCGGGGCGGGGCAGAGTGCTCGGCCTGGTGATGAAGGAAGGCGCCACCCTGGTGGCCGCCGGCACCCTGCTGGGCGGGCTCGGCGCCTGGATCGCGTCCCGCGGTCTCGCCGCCATCTCCAGCGAAGTCGGCCAGGTGGCGAGCACAAGCGCCAACAACCCGGTAGTCGTCTTCGGCTCCCCCTTGCTGCTCGCCGCCATGGCCCTGATCGCCTGCTACATCCCCGCCCTGCGCTCCCTGAAAGTCGACCCCGTCGTAGCCCTCCGCCAGGACTAACGCGGGCCTCCCGGCCCGCCCTTGCCGTTGTGGGGCAGGCTTCAGCCTGCGGAGGGCTTCAGCCCTCCTGCATCGCTCGACAGTCATGAGACCATATCGGCATGCAAAATAGCCGTTCGCGAAGGCGCCTGCTGCTGGGCGCGGCCGCTTCCGCATTCGCTGCCCGAAGCCAGACCGTCAACCTGTCGCGCAAGGTGCGCCTCGGCTTGATCGGATACGACGGTCATCCCGAAGAGATCTTGCGTCCTCTGGCCGATTTCCCGGACGTGGAGCTCGTCGCGGTAGCCGACGCCGGCTCCGATCGCCGGGCGGCCGAAACGGTACTCCGCAATCCCATTGCGGCCAAAGCACGGCGCTACGCGGATTACTCCGAGATGCTGCGCCAGGAACAACTCGATTGCGCCGCCGTCTGCAACAACAACGGCGAACGCGCCGCGGCCATTGTGGCCTGCGCCGAACGCAAACTGGACGTCATCGCCGAGAAGCCGCTGGCGATCTCGCGGCCGCAGTTCAAGTGGGTAACCGCCGCCATCGAGAAGAACCGCGTTCGAGCCGGGATGCTTCTGCCGATGCGCTTCGACCCCCAGTATCTGGCGATGAAGCAGATCGTCGGCTCCGGTGAGATCGGCGAAATCGCGCAGATCGACGCTCAAAAGAGTTATCAGCTCGACGACCGGCCCGAATGGCAGAAGCATGCCCGCACCTACGGCAGCACCATCCTCTGGATCGGCATCCACATGATCGACCTGATGAGTTTTGCCAGCGGACGCCGCTGCACGCAGGCGGCGTCGTTCCAGTCTCACGTTGCCTGGCCGGAGCTCGGCGACCTGCAGAACGTGACCGTGACCATCTTTCGTCTCGACAACGGGGGAACGGCGACGCTGCGCATGGACTATCTTCGCCCGGCGACGGTGAGCGGCCACGGTGATGACCGCCTGCGGCTGGCCGGAACGCGCGGCATCGTCGAATACCAGGAGGAGCACGGGCTGACCGTGATCGGCCCCGCCGGCAGGCGCAGCGTTACCGATCTGCCGCCGAAAGGTTCGGTGTTTGCCGATTTCCTGCGATCGGCCTACCTCGGTGCCAGGCCGGCGTTGACGTGGGACGAGATTGTGCATGCCAACGAAACCACCCTGGCCGCGCATGAAGCGTCTCTAAGCGGCCGCATCGTGCCGATCTGAATATCGGCCCACCGGAACTTTTCCGAACCACTGTGTCACAGGATGTGGGGCGGCCAATCCTGGCCGCAGCCGCCTTTCAGACGGCTTGTTGCGCTCGACCACGGATACTCCCGGTCATCGACGACCAATCCCGCGTTTACCGGGTTCTGCTCGATGTATTCCCGAATGCGGTCGAGTTCTGCCGGAGATCGCACCAGATGATCGTAGCTCTCGTCCTGCCAGAAGGCTTGGCCGTGGCCGCCGGGTAAGTCGTTCGCTCCATGTGCGGTGAACCCTTTCAGTGGCGCTAACCATCGGCTCGCCGTGACCTTCGGTGTCAACAGAAGGTGAACATGATTGGGCATGATGACGAAGGCATGCAACTGGTATCGTTGAAACTTGTGCTGCCCATCCTCCAAGGCCTCGATGATCAATTCAGCGATTTCCTGGCGCCTCGGCGAAGACAACGGCCTCACGGATATCGCCTTCTTCCAGGTAAGGAAAGTCATTCTGCAGATCCGGGACAGAACGGCCGGCAGCAATGGCTTCGACAATCATTCCTACGGTCACCCGCACACTGCGCGCTGTCATGATAAGGTACTGCACCAGAATATCGCGGGGCTGGTTGCCATGGGCGCGGTGTTGGAAGTCGTCCAAGGTCAGGCTTGCCGGAATTAGCGTTTCGAGCAAGCCGAGAGGAGGCACGGTCCCAGGAGGGTAGCGCGTTTATGGGTCCCTATCCTTTTGAGTCGATCGAGCGGCTCAGAGCTTCCAGACTGGTCCCGATCGGTGCGCGGGAAGATCGGCGCCCGCTATGGCACCGGGCGCTCAAGCTAGCGAGCTAGCGCAACCGATGAGCAACGTGCCAAACAAACCGGTCGAACGGGCCGCCGGCATGATAGCCGCAGCGCTCTCGCTCCTGTGGGCCTTCGGCTGGGTGCTCAAGGTGCTTGACTGGGTCTCCCGCGCGCAGACGGCGGCCCTGGTGATCCCGTACATGTGGTTTTTCGGGACCCCATTGGGGTTCCTCTCCGAGTTCGTCGTGGGCGTCGGGCTGCTTATCTACGCGACTCGTCTTGAGCGGAACCGAGAGATGGACGAGGTGCCGCGCATCATCGCAGGTTGGGGCGAACCTGCGAAACCAAGGGGGCGAAGGATTTGGATAAAGCTCACAGTCGCGTCCCTGATCCTGTCACTCGCCGCGGCGTTCGCTGTCTTCGAAATGATCGAGCGCGGGCCGGAGCGAGCGGCGGACCTGCGGTCACGCGCGGTGAAAGCGCTGTCCGCGCCTGCGCCCGAACCGCCGAAGAATGGGGCGCGCGAGACGGAAGCCTCCCGCACGCAAGCCGCTTCAAAGAATCCGGCCGGGAAGTCCGCGGGGACTCCGAAATCCCGGGTAAGTACTTCCTCGCGCGAGATCCCCGTTCCCGCCGTGCCGAGAGATCAGCCCCAGCCAGGAAATAGGGAATCCGTCCTCCAGGGTGCAGCACCTCCTGAGGGTTCCGGCACCGCATTCCAGATCATGGTGGCAAGCCGTTCCGGCGCGCCCATTCCGAACGTATCCCTTCTCATCGTGTCGCCCGACGGTCGGTATTGGAGCGGGCTCTCAGGTCAGGACGGCAAAGCACACCTGGAGTTCTACAACCAGGCGCGTCCCCTTGTGCTCTGCGCTCGCAACGGGTTTGCAGGTTCCTATAGATTAGACGCTGACCCGAGCCAATCAATACGCTTTGAGCTCGTACCCTCCCCAGGCGGTTCAATCATTATTGAGAACGGCACTGGACATATCCCAGGGCTTGAGGGGCGTCTCAATCCGATCCTGGATACCGCTCAGCGCTCGTACATATATGCGGAAACATAGCTATTGAAGGGAACGCGGCTCAGCCGTTTGACTTCACGTTGGGCCGATCATTCCAAGTGCTTGACGCAGGAGGTCATGCGTTCTCGCTAACCATAATCGCTATGCGCGGCAGATCCTTCCTGATCAACTACACCCCGGTGCCGTAGTGCCTGGAACCTTTGAAAAGACAAGAAGGGCAGCATGTACGCCGCTCTTTCCGGGGATTAGTCGATGGTCGATTACTTTCCCGAAGTAGCTCCAGGAACTGCTTAGCGGATTAGGACCGAGAAGTCGGCCAGCATTAGCCTTGAGCGACCGGTTCGGGCTCGATCCCGATCGAATCGTTGACGGCATCGCGAAGGCGCTGCTTGCACCCGAGGTAGGAGACGTACTCTAGCGGGCTGGGGGCAGTGACTCTACTCAGGGCCACTGCGTTGGGGCCAGCCATGGGCGACAGAAGCGCTCGTGCCTCACGACCTCGATTGAACGCACGCCTATGCTTGGAGATGAGCACCTAGAAACGATTCCACCGCAACGATCATCTCCTTTACATCTTCCGCTTTGTACTCACCGAATTTCCCGTGCGCAGCGCTGTTCCGTATATCGTTCCACACTTGAATCTTCTTTTGCATCAACCTGTTATAAACGAGCCCATCGGCAAGCTTGTGATTTAGGGCGGAGAGGTCGTCAGTGCTCTTAACGGTAATATTCCTCGTTGATGCGATTCGTCGAAGGCCGTCTTCCAGCACCGCTCCGGTGATAGATGCTGCCGCATCCTTGTAGCCTGCCTCCATCAAATGAGATGCCTGTTCAAGGAAATCGACAAATATGCCGGCCGCCACAAGCTCCTGTACCTTGCCCAAAAAGCCCGCTTTGAGATCAGCAAGTGCAGCCTTCAGAATACCGACACCTTCAATGACACTATGCAGGTAGGCGCACTTCACGGAAGCATTGAACAGCTTGAAATGCGTGTGCTCCTCCCCGAAGACCAAGCGGAGGAACGAGAATGCGGATGCTTTCCACTCTGCGAACAGAGCGTCGTCCACATTATCGTCGGACGCGACGTTTGGAGGAGGCGGGCGCCTTGTGGACAGGACCTTCTGCCCTTGTGCAATAAGCGCCGCGCAGCGGTTCAGGATGTCTTCCACCTTCATGCAAGTAATATCTCTCCGGCAGATGGTTTAGGCGAATCCCGGGAAGTCCCAATTCCAATGGCAATAGGTGGTTCCCGGCAAACAGCGTTCGAGAAACAGGCGTCCGATTAGTCCCGGACACTCGGCCAGCCTTCGGCGATGGCGTGCCACGTTCGCGTGTGCGAAAACGCATTGGCCATAGATCCTGAGGTCGCCGCGTCGTCCAGTGATTCGGAGCGATGCCCGGCGTTTCCGGCCGGTCTGAATACGTCGTGGCGAGCCTCAATTTCTTAACGCCCTAGTCTCTTGGCGATTCGATAAGTCGGCCGGGATTCCATCATTTCGATGAACTGCTCCCAGGTTGCACGATGACCATTTACTGAACTGTAACTAGGCCACCATGCAACAGATCCACTGCCGATGTTCAGTGACCCACGCTTCTCCCCGTCGATTCGAACGTCAATACGCAAGGCTGTCGATGCGCCTCGAATCGATACATTGAGCGTGCGTGGAAGAAGGGCGGTGACTTCTACTTTTTTCGCCATGCCGATATCCTAGCAAAATGCGGCTTCACTCGAGATGATTCAAGGTCCAGGAAGTGGAAGGAGCGCCGTCTGCGGAGAAACTCAAGACAGTTCTGAGCGGTCACAGGAAGATCGTGTGACGAATCCAGTTAGACACTGCCCCCGTTGCCTTGAGCTATTCCTTTCCCATCATATACACCGGAGCCGCAAGGCGACTGAACAGCGGTCCGACGAACAACGTTCCGGGACGATTGGCCGGATCGGTCCCGGGAAGTCGGCTTGCGCCGTCCAATTTCCTAACTCCGGCTGATGAGGCTGACCTCGTTCGGCGGGATGGTGCTCACCCCGGCACCGAAGCCGGGCCAATAACACCGTAGGGGACAATTCGCTCAAGTGGCTTCCGAGCGTGCCCGGCCACGGCTGGTTCCGCCTGAAGCACCTCGTTACCAGCCCTCGAGAAAGAGCAGGCTCCTGCAATCGTTAGCCAACTGGTTGCTGGAGTCCGTCTATGCCATGGATTCAGTGATGGCAAAATTCCTGAATCGATATCTGGCCGGCGAATGTGTCGCGGTTTGGCGGGAACTTGCCGCACTGGGCGAACAAGCCCGTCACAGGCGCTATTACGAGGACATTGAGATTTTCGTCGTTTATGACGTGACGATTGCGGAGCGAGAACCGTCACTGATCGCCACTTCGA
>DATJYJ010000142.1:0-2986 GCA_035578025.1 Verrucomicrobiia bacterium | reverse complement strand
GGCCCATCCCCGGAGCCCGTAGCGAGACTCATCTCGCGCTGGTAAGCAGCCAGAAGTTCGCTCTCGTCATAGTCGATGGCGCGCGCGTACTGTTTGATATAGCTGGTGTTATAAATGCCGCCAGGGAGCTTTCGAAAATCTCCTTGTTCGATGGCTTCCAGGGAGCGGATGCTGATTTTTGTCGAATCCGCAATCTGCTGCAAAGAAATCCCACGATTTCGGCGGATCGTGGAGAGTGGCAGAGTCGTTCGTCGGTCGTTCATCGTAATCCGCGTACCATCCGGCGGACGCCGCGCTGCCATACCGGCCGGATGCCGTAATGAAGCTAACACTATACCATCTGTCACGCGTCTGATAAACTCTTTTTTTATGGACATTTGCCGCCGAGACTTCACGCGGTGGATAGCGCTCGGTCTGCCTTGGCGGATGCGCGCGGCCAGCAATCGCCCTAAGTTATTGGTACTGGTACTGTTAGAACAATTCCGGGGTGATTCCCTGGAACAGTTCGTTGCGCAATTTGGGCAGAACGGCCTGCGCAAGTTGTTGTATCGAGGGGCACATTTTCCGGATTGCCGTCATTTGGCCAGCACCTTTTCCGGAAGCACCCTGGCAACCCTGGCCACCGGGGCATGGCCGGCGCAGCACGGAATCGTGGCGGACTCCTGGTTCGAGAACGGGTCGGTGGCGACCGCATCGGCGGAGTCGCTGCTGGCGACCACACTGGTGGCGCAGATCGTGGCGGATCCGCAGCAATACCGGGCCTACCTGATCGGGAACAACGCGACCCAGGCCTCGATGTTCGCGGGCACCTCGCGGGCGCGGCAGTTCTTCCGGAACGGGCATGGGCAATTCACCACGCTTGGCGAGCCGCCGAAATGGATGGTGGAATTCAACTCGGCGAGGTCGGTTGAGAGCTGGTACAACACCAAGTGGATGGCGATCGACGCAAAGTCCGGCGCCCCGCCGCTCCGTACGCTCACGTACAATCCGGATCGTCCGAGCGAGTTTCTCACGCTGTTTCTGGGATCGCCGTTCGGGCAGGAGACCCAGTTCGATTTTCTGGCTACCCTGATCGAAGAAGAGAAGCTCGGACAGCAGAACACAACCGACTTCGTGTGCCTGATCGCGGGGGCGACGGCGGTGCTGGGATACGAGACCGGGGCGGGAGGTCCGCTGATGCAGCAGTTGCTGCTGCACCTGGATCGCGACATGGAGATTTTGCTGAACCGGCTGAGCAAGACTCCGGGTGAGGCCAACTTCGCGCTGGTGCTGGCGGGTGCGCACGGCGCGCCACCCCTGCCGGCCGAGGATGCCCGGGCACGCATGATGGTGAAGGGCGAGGGAGTGGCGCAGCCGATCGACAAAGCGCTTTCGGGCGCGAACGTGGGACGCGTGCGGAAGTACATTTATCCCTTCCTGTACCTGGATCCAGTGCTGACGCGGGACCCCGAGTCGGTGCGGATCGCGGCGGGGCGGGCGGCGATGGCGCATCCCGCGGTCGCCGGATTTTATACGGCGGGCGGATATTGCTCGACGCGCGATGCGTGGGAAACGCGCTACCGCAATAGTTTTCACCCGAAGCGCAGCGGCGACGTGATGCTGAGCTACCGGCCGGAGTACGTGGAGTTCTACGGGCAGGGGCGCGGGATCAGCTACGGCTCGCTATACAACTATGACGCCTCCGTGCCGCTGTGCTTTTACGGGCCGCAGTTCCGTACGGGTGTCTTCGAGGTGCCGGTGCAGTCGGTTGATGTGGCGCCGACGATCGCGCGCCTGCTGGGGGTGGCGGAGCCGTCTTCAACGACGGGGAGAGTGCTGAGCGAGGCGTTCGCGGCATGAGTGTGCTGGAGACGTCGCTGTGCGGTGTCCGGTTGAAGAACCCGGTGCTGGCAGCCAGCGGGACGTTCGCGTACGGTGTGGAATTCGCGAAACAGGTGGACCTGAACGCCCTGGGCGGGTTTGTGGTGAAGGGGCTCTCGCGGGAGCCGATCGAGGGGAACGCGCCGCCGCGGATTTACGAGACCGAGGCAGGGATGATCAACTCGATCGGGCTGCAGAATATCGGGGTGCGGGCATTCGTGAAGGAGAAACTGCCGGCACTGGCCAGGCTGAATACGGCGGTGTTCGCGAACGTGTTCGGCCACCAGGTGGAGGATTACGCCGAGGTGGTTCGGGTGCTGGAGGACCACGAGGGGCTCGCGGGATATGAGCTGAACGTCTCGTGTCCCAATACCGCGCAGGGTGGAATCTATTTCTCCAGCGATCCGGCGCTGCTGAGCCAGGTGACGGAAGCCGTGAAGCGCGCAGCGCGGCGGCGGCCGGTGATGGTCAAGCTCTCGCCGAACGTGAGCGCGATCGAGCCCCTGGCGCGGGCGGCTGAGGAAAGCGGGGCGGACGCCATCTCGCTGGTGAACACGTTCGTGGCCCTGGCCATCGATGCGCGCACCCGAAGGTCGCGGATCGGAGCGGGGTGCGGCGGGCTGTCGGGTCCGGCCATCAAGCCGATCGCGCTACGCATGGTGTGGCAGGCCGCGCGGGCCGTAAAGATCCCGGTGGTGGGCTTAGGCGGGATCGCGACGGGGACGGACGCGGCGGAGTTTCTGATCGCGGGGGCGAGCGCGGTGGAGGTGGGGACGGCGACGTTCTGGGATCCGCGGTCGCCGGTGCGGATCGCGCGCGAATTGGGCAAATTCTTGCGGCGCGAAGGCGTGGCTAGCGTGTCTGAGATTGTCGGGACGCTGAAGATGTAGAGGCCGGCGGCTCCAGCATGGCCTTCAGACTCTCGATTTCGCGCTTGAGCTTGCGCTCACGCGCGACCATCAGCAGAACATAGAGCACCAGCAGGAGCCAGGCGACGATCAGGCCGTAACTCAGGAAGGCGTAGTTGCGGTCGAGGCGCGCGACTTCGCGGGTGATGTCATCGGCGGATTGCAGAAGGAGTGCGTACATAAGAGGCTCCTTTAGAGGGCGTGCGCCATGCGGCGCA
>DATJYJ010000141.1:0-2728 GCA_035578025.1 Verrucomicrobiia bacterium | reverse complement strand
GCTGTCGTTGGCTCCCAGCTTTGCCAGTCCTTCCTTGCTCAGCTTTTCGCCATCCCTGAGACACGAGCTGTAGGCCTGGCCCAGCGCGATGTGGCACGCCGCATTCTCATCAAACAGCGTGTTCGAGAACAGCAGTCCACTCTGTGCAATCGGCGACGAATGTGGCACCAGCGCGACTTCGCCGAGACGTCCTGCGCCGTCGTCGGTGCCGATCATCTCCTGCAGAACTTCCTGGCCGCGATCGGCCTTCGCCTCGACCACGCGTCCGCCTTCGAAGCGAACGCGGATACCTTCAATCATCGTGCCCTGGTGCGACAGCGGCTTCGTGCTCGTCACCGTGCCCTCCGTGCGGTCCTTGTGCGGCGTGGTGAACACCTCTTCCGTCGGCATATTTGGAATGCAGTACAGCCCGTTGCCCGCCGTCATGCCTCCACCGAGCCAGAGATGGCCGTCCGCCAGCCCCACCTTCAGGTCTGTCCCAGTAGCCTTAAAGTGCAGCGCCGAATAACGCTTCTCGTTGAGCAGGTCCGCGCGCCGATGCAGCCCCCCGTCGTGTGCCTTCCACGCCGCGACCGGATCGGGCGCATCCACCCGCGACGCGGCAAAAATCGCATCCCAGAGCTTCGCCAATGCTTCATCGGCCTTCAGGTCCGGAAACACCGTCGCCGCCCACGCCGGAGTCGCCCCCGCCACAATGGTCCAGTTGATATCGTGCCGCGTGATCAACTCCAGGGCCGGCCGGTATGCCTTCGACACGGCGCGGTTCGCCCTCCCCACCTTCTCCGGATCCTCCTGCGACAGCAGCGCCGGATTCCCACCTGCAACCGCCAGCCGCGCCGCTCCGCTCTTGAAAGCATTGGCCATGCCGTCGTAGAGCCATCCCGCCGCGTAATCGAAGCTCTCGTTCGGCGCGTTGCGGTACCGCAGCAACTGCGCTTCTTCGTCGTTCAGCAGAGTCGTGACAAGCTTCGCTCCTGCCTTGTATGCCTGCTCAGTGATCCGCCGCACCAGCGGCAGAGTGTCGAGCGTCGCGGTCATAACCAGTTCCTGGCCCGGCGCAAGCCCCAGGCCTACGCGGATGGCGACTTCTGCAAGGCGATCAAGTTTTTGTTCGTGGGTGAGGGATGTCGTTTCGAGAACGGTTGTGCTCATGCCCTCATTGTCTCAATTTTCCGGCGATTTCTGGCAACTAGTGACTGAGAACTGCGGGTTGGAAGCTAGGGGCTGGTAGTTGCCCCTACTTCTTCTCCTTGGCGTTCTGATCAGTGATGAGCACCACGTCCGAACTCGTCTTCAGGCGGGTCATCGCCAGTTGTTTACCCGTGGGCGAGATGGCAAAGGTGTAGATAACCTCCGGCACCGGGTCGGTCAGAGTGTGTGGAGGTGTTCCGTCGAGGGGCTGGTAAAGAAGCGTCCGCTTATCGCCTTGAAGGATGGAATAGATGACTGCACGGCCGTCCGCTGAGAAGTCGATGTCGGTGTTGACAAGGTCGCTTGGGTTGAGCGGAATGACAGAAGCCGCATGCGAAACAAGGTCAATCGTCGTATACGTGACCTTCGAACTCGAGGCCGCCGCCTGGTAGCCTGCGAGGCGGCTGTCTGTGGTGATCCTGAAAAAATTGGCGTTTACTGTGGGAATAAGTTGTTTCGTAGCTCCCCCTGCAACAGGCATCTCCCACAGCGAAGCTGCATTGCCGCCTTCTCTCACCGAGTAGTACATCTTCGTGCTGTCGGGCGAGCAGGATGGCCGCCGATTGACTTTGCCGAAAGTGAGTTGAGTGATCTCCCCTCCGTCCGCGGTCATTCGGAAGATCTGGGCCTCTCCTCCGCCTTTCGGGAAACCCGCGAAAAGAATATGCCCGTCGGGGCAGGCACCAAGGTGGCCGCTGGGATCAATCTCTCCAAGGTCGAACATCTGCACCTTCCCGCTCGCGCGATCGATGGAGCCGAGCCCGATATTTCTAGCCCCGAAGAGCAGATGGTCTTCGCCAGCCCAGACAATCATTTCCGGAGAAACCTTCAGCGGCTGCGTCGCAAGCGGCGCTCCTCCGTCGCCCTTGTAATACGAAATCGAGGAATCGACGATAGTGAGCACCGTTGCCAGGGTGCGTCCATTAGCCGATACCGCAAGCTGACTGTAGGCGTTCACATCGTTGGTTACCGGATGGAACTCCCCGGAGGGGACCGAGACCATTCCGATCTGAGTACGATCGGTGTGCTTTCGATAGAGCGCCAACAGGTGGCTGCCGTCGCCCGTCCACAACAGGTTTGTCTCTCCGTCGGCCGAAAACTGGTAAAGCAAATCGGGTGAGGATGGAACCATCGTCAGTCTCTTCGTCGAAACATCGAAGACCTGGATTGCCGCGTTCCTGGCCGGTGGAACCGTGCCCGTCCAGGCGAGGCGGCTGCCATCCGGAGACCAGACCGGAGCGCCAAGGATTTCTGAAGACCGGTAAACAACTTCGTTGTTCTCTCCATCTTTACCGGCGATATGGATCTCGGAATACTGGTCCTTGCGGTCCGGTGTCCACCGTAGATAGGCAATGCGGTTCCCGTCCGGGGAGAAGCTGACCGTACTATCTATGTCCACCAGTATCTGCTTCGGCGTTCCGCCAAAGACGGGCATCACGTATAGGGCGCGGAGCGCGTCGTTTTCCGGCGTGCCTCTGGTCAGGTAGAGATAGTTGCTGTCCGGCGAGAAAGTCAGGCCAACATAGTCGTTCCCAAA
>DATJYJ010000140.1:0-3523 GCA_035578025.1 Verrucomicrobiia bacterium | reverse complement strand
GCGCGCAAATCGGAGGGGTTCACGAAGCGCACGAACTCGGGCGACTCGTTGTTCAGCATCGAGTACGAGCGCACCGGAAGTTGTCCGGTTTTGGGCCAATCCTCCGCGTACACCGGTTGAACGTGCGCCTTGTCCTTGGTGGTCGCGGTCGCGTTGCCGCCGTGACAATCGACGCATCCGATCGGCAACCCGTCTGCGTGCATCTCCTCGATGCCGGCGTGGCAATTCGATGCTTTACATCCGGCGCTCTTGGCGTCGGCTTGAGCCTGGGTCTGCTTTGAAATGTCTTCCGGCATGGCAGGCTTGGTGATAATCGCGCGCACGGGGACGGGATGCTCGGGCGGCATGCCGCCCGGATTCGCCGGATCGTATGGTTGCTGACACGCGGCGAACGCGATCGCGCATGCAAACAGGATCGCCGAAAGGACAGGGGTCCCCGGTACACGGAAGCGATCGTCTATCTGCCGGCGTCTAATCAATTCCCGTTCCACCAAGTCAGTAGGTCAACGTCACCCCGAGCAAGCTCGAGAACAGCACGTTCGATTGGTAGATGTCCTTGAAGCCCGCCGTGGGCGTGAGCATCGCAAAGGAGCCGGTCACGATGATGTTGTCGATCAGCAGCGGGCGGTAGCGGAATCCCAGGCTCCAGTCGAAACCGATTTGCCGGCTCAGGTTATTTTGATGCAGCACGTATTCGAGCACCGAGACCTTGTCAAATTGCAGGTAGTTGACGTTGGGCGACAGCACCAGCTCGGGCGTGACCTTGAGATCGGCGCCGAGGTTGTAGAGCAGGATGCCGGGGTTGACGAAGTTCGCCTGCCCCTGGAGCTTGTCGCGCAGATCGGGAACGAGGCTAAGCGGGTTGATCAGCGGAACCTGCGTTCCAGTCAGGCCGATTCCCACCCGGTTGAAGTAGTCGAATTGAGTGCCCGCGAAATTGGGATTGTCCTGGATCGTGTCGAAGCCGGTCGCGGTATGTCCCGTAGGATTGCCGTTGCCCGAGGCGTAGAAGAAGGAAAATTTGAAGCGCTGCCAGTCGTGCTCGTAAGCCAGCTCGAGCGCGGCCATCTGCGCGTTGATGTTCACCGCGTGACCCGCGATACCGTTCAGGCTGTCGCGCCCGACCGCCTCGTAGAACGCGTGCGTCACGTCGATGCGCCCGATGTGCCCCTCGCTGGTGCATCCGAAGTAGGCAGTGTTGACGGCGTGCGGCTGAACGGTGCCGATTAGAGACGGCCGCACCAGGAAGCCGTTGTCGTTGTAAAGGGTGCTGGGCTCGTCGTTGTTGTAGTCGAAGTCGAGCTGGAAGTTGTATCCGTCGAAGAGAAAATCCTGGCGGGTGAAGTTGGCGACGATGATGTTCTGCGGCCGACCGACCATCAGCGTGTTCAGGCCGCTGTTGGTGTCCTTTTCGAGCGGGCGAAAATAGCCGACGTTCCATTGGTCGCGGTTCGACTCGTAGTTCCCGAAAAACAGCACGCCCGGATCGTTGTCGGAAAAGATGAAGCCGCGAAAATCGCTGGTGAAGCCCTGGATGCCGGCCCGCACGGATGCGAAGTCGTAGTACGGACTTAAGTCCGCCATCTTGTACTCGACGAACAGTTCCTGGAACGCGATATGGCCGTTCAACCGCGTCGTTCCGTACGCGGGGTTGATATCGACGATTCCGCGCTGGTCGGTTCCCAGGAAGTTGACGTTGAAGACCGGCGTGATTTTCACCTGCCAGTCGAACGGCTTGAACCCCGCGTCGCCGTGGAACAGGTCGAATGATGCGATGAAATTCTGCTGCAGACTGTTTTGATCGCCGCTGCCGAAGAAGTTGGGGCTGTTGGGCTGCGCCGTGCTGACGCCGCTGGCGCGTGGCAGCCGGGTGAATGACCAGATGGTATCGCTTACCGCGGTCAGGTCGAGGAAGGTGTGCTGGCCCCAGACGGGGTAGTCACCCTTCAACGCATTCTGATCGTAGGGATCCCACCAATGACCCAGCCGGTACGGATATTCGCCGGGCTTCGAGGGTGGATAGCGATCCCAAGTTGGAAACCCAATGCGCCATCGGTCCGGCAGCGGGAGGAAATCCGAGTCCGTGCGCAGCTTGGGTGTCGGCGGCGATACCGGCCCGGGAGCGAAGCCCAGGGGAGCCATCGGCGTGGCGGCGCCTGCCCACTCCTTTGCCTGCGCCTCCATCTTCTTCTTTTCGGCATCGTCGGCAGATGAGGTGGGTACCGCGGAGGGTGAAGAGGCCGCAGTCGATGCGTCCTGAGCGGCGGCGATGGTTGCGAAGAGGGGGGTGGCGAGACAAATGCAAAGACAAGCTGCCAGCATCGCGCAGGCTTGAAACGGCAAGGCTCTGTCCCGCTTTGCAGGCGTCAGCACAAGGCTTTCAACTTTTCCGGTAGGTAGCCGCCGCGAACATAGTTCACGGTTTCAGGAGCCGTCAAGCAAAGACCCTGACGCGAACCGCAACAGGCAGCGGCGAAACTCCCCACAATTACAGGTAGTTTGTATTTTGCTACCGCCGCTTATACAACTTCTGGACCGTTAAAAGTTGGTCCTCCAAATGCGTTCTGCTGGGCAAGGCAATCCAAGATTGCTAAACAGGCCGTAGTTCCATCGTGAGAGATAAGCGGCAAGCATCTATTCGTTACCGATTAGCAGCCGTGATCGCGGTTGCCGCGCTGGCCTGGCTGGCCGCGCCACGATCGGCCTTCGCGCTCAAGAATCTGATCACGGCGCCTCTGACGGTCACGGACGTGGAGAACCTGATCGCGCGGGCGGTCACCCAGGCCGTTCATAATAACCAGGCGGTCACGATTGCGATCAGCGATCGCGAAGGCAACGTGCTGGGCGTATTCGACATGACGGGCGCCCCGGTCAACGCCGCGAATCCCGACCTGATCAACCAGTTGCAACCCGGCGGTACGCTCGCATCCGCAACGGCGATCGAAAAGGCGCGCACCGCGGCGTTCCTGAGCAGCGATCAGAACGCATTCTCGACGCGCACGGGATTTTTCATCACGCAGGACCATTTCCCTCCCGGCATCAGTAACCAGGCGCAGGGTCCCCTGTTTGGATTGGGCTTCTCTTCGCTGCCGTGCGGCGATGTGCAGTTGCACGGCAACGGCATTACCACGGCGGCGGGCGGACTTCCGATTTACAAGAACAAGCAGATCGCCGGCGGAATCGGCGTCGAGGGCGCGAGCACCAACGACGAGGACGAGATAATCGCGTTGGCCGCGGTGAACCGGAAACCGTACCAGGTCCCGCCCGCGATCACAGCGGACAAAATTCTGCTGAATGGCATCCGCCTGGAGTGGGTTGCGCAGCAGGTAAAGACGAACACGAAACCGCTTGCCTTCGGCAGCCTGCCCGGCGCGGTCGATCCCTCTTACCCAATCATCGCGACGCCGCCGACCAACTACCCGATCGTCACGATCGGCGGGGCAAGCGGCGAGTTGCGCTTCCCGATCGTCGACAGCCCGATGGCCGGGCCGACCAAGCTGCTGGCGTCAGACGTGAACACAAT
>DATJYJ010000139.1:0-6705 GCA_035578025.1 Verrucomicrobiia bacterium | reverse complement strand
CTGCCGCTTACCTGCTGATTTATGGCCGGCGGCGGCGGGCGGCGGCCACGGTAACTGGAGGGTAATCGTGAAAACCTATTTTGCATTGTTTCTGTTACTCATTTTGCCGGCGTCTCTGCCTGCGCAGCCGGGTCAGCCCGTGAAACTCAACCTGGAGCAGGCGGTAGCCCAGGCGCTAAAGAACCATCCACAGGTGTTGGCCGCGCAAAACCAGGTAACCGCGATGGAACAGCGGGTGAACGAAACCAGGGCGGCATACTATCCGGCGCTGGCCGGCGATACGACCGGCTCCCAGGGCAATCCCCAGGCGCGCATAGGCGCCGGTTTTCTCACCGTTTCGCGCCTCTTCGACCGCATCGGCTTGGGCTTCACGCTCAGCCAGTTGATCATGGATTCGGGCCGCACGCCCAACCTCGTGGCAAACTCACGGCTGCAAGCCGGTTCCGCGCAGCAGACTTACGAGGCTACACGCTACGACATTATCCTGCGGGTGAACCAGGTGTATTACGAGACGCTGCGGGCGCAGGCGATGGTGAAGGTGGCCCAGCAGACGGTAGCTGCGCGCCAGTTGCTCGCAGACCAGGTAACCGCGCTGTTCAATAACAAGCTGCGCTCGGAGTTGGATGTCAGCTTCGTGGATGTGAATGTCTCCGAGGCCAGGCTGTTGCTGCTCCAGGCGCAGGACCAGGTGCAGGGCGCGTTCGCCCAGTTGACCCGCGCGCTCGGCGAGCAGCAATCGGCGACTTACCAGCTCCTGGATGAGCCCCTTCCGCCCAGCCCGCCGGCCAATCCGGAAGACCTCGTGGCGCAGGCAGTCGGTGCGCGGCCCGAAATAGCCGCCCTGCGGATGAGCCGGGACGCCGCATACAAGTTCGAGCAGGCGGAGGCCGACCTGTCGTATCCCACCGCCACCCTGGTCGGCGTCGGAGGCTACATGCCTTACATCGACCAGATTACGCCGCCGCACAAAATTCCGAATGTGTACGAGGGTGTGGCCGTCAACTTACAAATCCCGATCTTGAACGGAGGGCTGTTCAAAGCCCGCCGCCAGGAAGCTCACGCTCATGCGCTCGAAGCCGACCAGCGCCTGCGCGACGAGCAGGAAGCCGTCGCTCGCGACGTCAGGACCGCCTGGGCCAGTACCACCGTTGCATACCAGCGCATCGACGTGACCGCGCAGCTCATGCGGCAGGCAGCCCTGGCCTTGGACCTCGCGCAGGGTCGCTACAATCTCGGCCTCGCGACCATCGTGGAGCTGACGCAGGCGCAGTTGGGCGTGACCGCCGCCGAGATCGACAACCTCAGCGCCAAATACAACTACCAGAGCCAGTACGCAATGCTGCAGTACACCCTGGGCGCACTTCGGTAGAGGCAGCCATGAGTAAGCGCACTCCGGTCATTTACCATGAGACACAGGCGTTCGGACGGCGATACAGCGGAATCATCCTCGCCATACCGCCCGCGGCTCTGATTTTCATTACGTGCCGCCAGTGGATCTGGCACCAGCAGTGGGGCAATTCACGGATTCCGACCAGCGGGCTGGCAGCGCTGTCGATTCTGCTTGTGTTGGTCTATCTGAGACTGATCACGGTACGCCTGGTCACCGATTTGCGGCCGCGGGAGCTCCAGGTCCGCCTGAGCGGCCTCTTATGGAAGCGAAAGATTCCGTTGGACCGCATTCGGACCGCTAGGGCGATCGCTTACGACGCCATCCGCGATTTCGGCGGATACGGCATTCGTTCGGGCCTGCGGGGCAAAGCATACATCGCGTCCGGAAGCGGCGGCGTCGAGTTGGAGCTGCAAAGCGGAAGCCGGCTGCTGATCGGATCGCAGCAGCCGGCGCAACTGGCGAGGGCGATCGCCGCGTGGCGCCTCGCGGGATAGAGCGCGGAAGTTCCTGCATCCCCAACTTAGTACTGAAAGCTCCTTCGTTCAGGCTACTTCTTGGATGCCGGAACTCGCTTACTCTCGAAACATATTTTGACGGCTTTGACGGCCGGTGGCTTCAACGGCCCTACGCTACGGCCTTCGTGACGTGGTCCTTGAGTTCCGCACGGTACCTGGCCGCCTCGTCCAGGGTTCTGATCAGGACGATTGCCTCATCGACACCATATGGTTTCCAGAGGATGGAACACGCCCCCAGAGTGAGGGCATCGGGGAGAAAGGGGCGATCCATGCGTTCGGCAACGACAGACACAGCGACGGTTGGGTGTACTTCCGAGACCATTCGGAGCGCCTCGCGCCAGCAGCCGTCCAGAAATGTCACATCAGAGAGGAGCACCGTTCCCCCGGTCACGGTCAGGAGGAAATCCGCCTCATCCAGCGTATCTGCGCGATGGAATCGGATATGAGAGTAATGCAGTACGGTAGCAAGGAACGAAAAGTCGTATTGGAAGCACGTAAGAAAAACACAGTCGATCATATTCTCTCCTGGTTCTTCCCCTTTGACTTCGATCCTCGATTGGACCGGTCGATCCCGTCCGGCAGACCCGCCCGCGTACAGCAAGGGATCTCCCCAATCGATCATTCCATCAATTGCAGCCATCCAACCATACAGCAGGTTTAGTAGTTTCATCACGGAAACGGACGAGAGGAGTGTTGCGTAGCCCGCTCCTGGCTGAAGCCATCGGCCCGCAAGCCAACCGCCTCTACTGCCCGGAAAGCGTAGAAATACTGGATTCGGAGGATGGGAAAGCCGGTCCTGTTTCCCTATATTCGGACACTGGATGGCTGTGTTCGGGAAAAGACGGTCGGCAGTCGGCACTCTCTGCGGACTGGTCCTCGGCGTGGCGCTTCTCTATGGACTTGATTCGCCTCAGGTGGAACCGCGCATGATGGACCTGAATGTGGTTGCGCTGGATAGCCACGGACAACCAATTCTGGATTTGACCCGCGACGAATTTCGTATCAACGACAACGGGAAGCCCCGGAACATCGCCTTCTTCAGACACCGCGATAGCGCCCTCAGCGCCGCGCCGGCGCTTACTACCCGCCGGCCGAAAACTGGGACAACAAGTTTCACAAGCTCCGCGTCACATGCACCCGTAAGGGCGTGCGCATCCAGGCCAAGACCGGTTATTATGCCTGGGACGATGCGCCCGGCACCAGGTCGGACCAGGCGATCGACTCCGCTGTCGGTACCACTTTCGATGCCGCGGAAATCGGACTGCGCGCCGGTCTGTCCATGGATGCGAACGGCAAGCTGCGCCTCGGCGCGCACATCGACACCCGCGACATCGTCCTGGTGCACGACGGTGAACGGTACAACGCGGAGTTGCGTCTGGGGATTGTCGGCTATGTACCGGGCGTTGCACCCATGCGTGGCCCCGTGATTCCGGTGGACCTCCATCTCAGCCCTCAGGACCGTGATCGAGCGCTGGAGCAGGGCATCGCGTTCGTTCGGGATCTTACGTTTTCGCAGCAGGTGGAAACGGTCCGGCTGGTTGTCTTCGACCGTGTCTCCAATGCGATCGGGTCGGTAACAGTGCCTGTGCCGGTAGCCGTCCCCGGCAAGTCGAAAGACCGGTAGGTCAGTTGCGTCGTTTCAAGGTCGGGCGTTCGTCCTGATCCGGCTTCGGACTCTTATCGTCGGAGTCGGCATCCGTTGGGTTGCCCGAGCCGGGAGACCGTCTCAAGGTTGGGCGATTCGGGTCCTTCACCTCCGGCTTGCGCCGGTTCTCCAGCATCGCCAGGCGTGCACGGACGTTGTGGAACTCCGAGGTGTCCAAAATGTACTCGGGCCTGATTTTCAAGTTCTCCTGGATGTTCTCCTGCGCGGCCTTGATCCGATCGTCCGTCATGGGATGGGTGGAGAACACCTTGGACAGCGAGCCTGGCTTCTTCTTTTCCAGGGACTCGATCTTTTCGAAAAAATCCACGAACGAATTCGGGTCGTATCCGGCCTTGTACAGGTATTGCAGGCCGAGCATGTCTGCCTCCGATTCGAAGCCGCGGGAGAACTTCAGAAAGCCCATGGGGATCGCGATGCTGGCAGCCTGATAGATCGCATAGCCGGTCCACCCGCCGGCGAAGAGCAGCGGCAGGGTAGCGTAGTTGGCGATCTCGCCTCGCGTGGCCTGCCGGGTGCCGTGGCGCGCCGCCACGTGAGCAATTTCATGAGCCATCACGCCGGCGAGTTCTGCTTCGTTGTCGGCGCGCAGGATGAGACCCGAGTTGACAAAGAAGAAGCCGCCCGGCAATGCGAACGCGTTGATCTCGTCCGTATCCAGCACCTTGATGGTGAAGGGAACCTTCGCGTCGGAATTGCGCACCAGGTTCTGGCCAAGCCGGTTGACATACTCTGCGATCTCCGGGTCCTCGATGACTTTCGATTGCCGCTCCACCTCCTGTGCCATCTGTTTACCCAGGGCGATTTCCTTCTCGAACGAATAGAGGTTAACGCCCTTGCCCACATCTCGATTCCCGATCTCGTCGGGATCCTTCTTCTTGTCGAGTTTCTTCTCTCCGGCTACGCCGGCCGCGATCGGCAAGCATAGGAACACCAGAAGCCGAACCACCTTGTATCGCGTTGTGTACGACATTTCACACCTCCCCGCGAACGCGTTGGCACCCACGATGAGGATAGGCTTAGGCGCAGGCGAAAACTATCCCTTAAACATAGGAGTACGTGCTCCCCGGCATGAATCGACGGGAGTATCAGGGCGGGAGTTAGTCGGCCGGAATCGTAGTTGCAAACGCTAACCCTACTGGACCTGGGAAGCGTCCCAAGAACATCTCATCTGCTTTTCCTGTGTTTGCACGACAAGTGAAGTATTTCGTTCCGTCCTTTCTGGGAGTATTTTCATCTCGGAAGGTCTCGACCGGATCGGCATGTATCTAAGTGGCTAAAGTAACAGAGTCCGGCAAAATGCCCGCCCCGATGAGGAGCCGGCACTCACAAGGGTTTAGATGCAATCTTCTGTTTCAAGTTCTCCTGGCCGGAGGTGTTCCTTGTCGCACGGCTCAGTGTCCCTCATGATGCTGGTCTCACCAGCTCTCTTCGCACAGTCCCTAGTCGGCTCCGGGTATGCCGACCTGATTCGCAAGGCGTTCGACGCGGCACCATCTGCAGCTCCACTGGTGTGCAGCGTAACGCCGGTCTCGCCACTGCTCGATTTCAGTTTGCGGTTTCACACCGGCTATGTGATTAAGATTCCCCTCGGCACTTATCAAGGTGCCCGCCACAAATGGGTAGCCTTACTGCGCGTGACACCGAAAGATGGCGAACCGGTGTACTTCGCCGCGGGTCTTAAGATGCCGAACTTGCCGGCGCAGGTGGACACCAATGGCGAAGCTAGGGGAGGCTTCCTGGTGGGAGAGGGCCGCTACCGGGTGGAACTGCTGGTCGTAGACGACCTCCACCGGGTTTGCCAGAACCAGTGGCAAATCCGGACCACCGAGCCTGGCGGCGCGCGTCATGCCGATCTGGCAATTGCGCCGGGAGCCGTCCAGGAATTGGGGTCGGATCTGTCCCCCGGTCAGCCGCCCGAGGACACGGCAATCGAGCGCCTGACAATCCTGGTGCAGGCCGCGCCTCTCCTGAGGTCCCACTCTACGTTGCAGAACGTTGATATTGCGGCATTGGCTGAAATGAGTACACTCCTGCTCGCGAAGCTCCCTGCCCGCTCCGTACGGCTGGTGGTCTTCAATCTCGCCCAACAAGCTGTGCTGTTTCGGTCCGATCCCCCGGCGAGGTTCGATGTCCATGCCGCGATTCAGGCGATGCGCAAGCTGCAACTTGCGGAGATCAGCTACGGGGCGCTGCGGGATCCTTTGGGATCAGCGGCATTGTTGGATAGCCTGGTGTGGGGAGAATTGCTGGATGCCAGGCCGTCCGGCGTGGTTGTGTTCCTTGGGCCACGCATCGAATCGCCGGATATCTCCCGGGAAAGCCTGGTGAGGTCGCCGCAGGGCGCATTGCGGTTCTTCTACGTGCAGTACGCCCCACTCCACATGGTTGTGTCCAATCCGACGCCCATGTTCCGAGCCGACATGAAATCAATCGACGACTTGGATGACGATTCGGAGCAATATCTGCCTGCTCCCGCCGGGTCCGACGGCATTGAGCACGTGGTCAAGTCTCTGAAGGGCGAGACCATCGTTGTGCGAAAGCCAGCCGACCTCGGTTCGGCCATCCGGCGCATTACACGAGCGATTGCGGCAGACAGAAGTGTGCAGTGAGCGGCAGGATTTACCGGAGTACCAGTGCCGAGTCCGTGGGTGCCAACCTCAAGCGCCATGCCTGCGATGCACCAGCAGGTAAGCAGCGGGAACGATATAGACCGTCAGAAGGACCGACGCCGTCAAACCACCGATGATCGCGCGGGCCAGCGGAGCGTATTGTTCACTGCCGGTGCCGAGTTTGAGCGCCATCGGAACCATTCCTATGATCGTGGCCAGCGACGTCATCAGGATGGGGCGCAGGCGCACGCGGCAAGACGTGATCACCGCATCTTCCCTGGGCGAACCGGATTGCTCCAGCCGGTGCGCGAATTCGACGATCAGAATGCTGTTGGAAGCCGCGATGCCGGCCAACATCAGCACGCCCATCAGCGACATCACGTTCAGCGTGGTGTGGGTGAGCGGCAGAATGACCAGTACCCCGATGAAGCCCATCGGTATCGCCAGCATGATCAGCAGGGGATCTTTGAAAGAGCTGAACTGGGCCACCAGAATCAGGTAGAGCAGAAGCACCGCCAATCCCAA
>DATJYJ010000138.1:0-13422 GCA_035578025.1 Verrucomicrobiia bacterium | reverse complement strand
CGTCGGCGTTCCGTGGAAGGGCGCCGCCAAAGTGGACGGAGTTCCGTGGCCGGTCCGCGACGACGAAACGCTCTGGCTCCCCGCCGGCGCCCACACCGTCGAGACGGCGCCGCCCGCCGCCGGGCCGCGCCTGCTGCACCTCACCGCCGACCTGAAGTCTGCCCGGCTCGTGGATGCGGCGACGGTCGAGTTCACCTATCAATCGCAGTCGCGGACCAACGCGCTCCTCGACCGCAAGGCGCGCAGGGTGCAGATCGACGGCGAGGACGCTCCGCTCTCCCTCTTGCTGCCGCGCGGGCAACACGTGGTCAGCGTGACGGTTGAATAACGTTCAGTTCCGAAAGACTTCTTCCCTGGTCAGCTCGATGCGGGGCTCGCCGGTAACGGGGCCCGCAGGAGCACACAAACATCGGGAAGTCGATACCGGTTCGGGCTTACCTTCGACCGCAGCTCCGGAACCACTTTCAGATGCGGATACCTGGTCCGCAAAGCAAAGATGATGTTGCTCTCGATCAGACTGTGAAACCAATCGCCCACGTTGCGCTCCACCAGCACGCCGTCTACGTACTCCCTATCGGGCGAGTACGACGTCCGGGGGTATTCTTCAACCGAAATCAGCGTTCCGGCGCCCATAGGCCCACTCTACACGTCGAGGTTCTTCACGTCCAGCGCGTTCTCCTCGATGAAGCGCCGGCGGCTTTCCACGTCTTCGCCCATTAAGGTCGAGAAAATCTCCTCGCTCTCCACCGCGTCCTCGAGGCGCACCTGCAACAGCGTGCGCTTCTCCGGATTCATGGTGGTCTCGGCGAGCTGCTCGGCGTTCATTTCGCCCAGCCCTTTGTACCGCTGGACGCTGGCGTCCTTTTTGCCTTCGTTCTTGACGAACTCCAGCAGGTCGCTCCAGTTGGATTGCGAATCGCGATGCTCGCTCTTCACCACCGCAAACGGCGGCTGATTGAACTTCGCGATGTCGCGCGCCAGGCGCCGGTAGCGGCGATACTCCGGCTGATTCGCAAGCGGAATGCCGATGGTTCGCTCGGCGCCGGTCGAATCTTTGTAGACCACGGCGAATGCCGAGTGCTCCTCGTCCTTGCGCATCTCCGGCGCCACGCCGACCTTCTTCAGGGCATCGAAAACCGGCTGAAGATTCGCCTCCACCTGAAAATCCTGCTTGGTGTCGACCCTGAGGTTGATGTCGCCCAGCACTTCGACCGCGCGCGCATCGCGCAGGCGCCGCTCCACCTTGTGGAACATCTCCTGAAACTCGTTGAGGTTCAGCAGGAACGTGCGCAGCTCCTGTCCCTCCAGCGTGTCTTTGGCCTTCCCGTTGCCATTGGAATGGATCTCCACCACCACGTTCTCCGTGGCGCGGCGCATGATCTCCTTATCGAATTCCTTCTGGTCTTTGATGTACTTTTCGCTCTTGCCCTTCTTGATGCGATACAGCGGAGGCTGCGCAATGTATACCTTACCGCGCGTGATCAGCTCGTTCATGTGCCGGAAGAAGAAAGTCAAGAGCAGCGTGCGAATGTGGGAGCCGTCCACGTCCGCGTCGGTCATGATGATGATCTTGTCGTAACGCAGCTTGGCAACGTCGAAGTCGTCCTTGCCGATGCCGGTGCCGAGCGCGGTGATCATGGCGCGGATTTCTTCGTGCCCCAGCATCTTGTCGTAGCGCGCTTTTTCGACGTTGAGGATCTTGCCTTTCAGCGGCAGAATCGCCTGGTACTTGCGCTCGCGGCCCTGCTTGGCCGTGCCGCCGGCGCTCTCGCCCTCCACCAGGAAGAGCTCGCACAAACGCGGATCCTTCTCCTGGCAATCCGCGAGCTTGCCCGGCAGCCCGCCGGAATCGAGCGCGCCCTTGCGCCGCGTCAGGTCGCGAGCCTTGCGCGCGGCTTCCCTCGCGCGCGCCGCATCGATCGCCTTGGCGACGATCTTCCGCCCCACCGTGGAATTCTTTTCGAAGTACTCGCTGAGCTTCTCGTTGACGAACTGCGTCATCTGTCCGGCGATATCGCTGTTGAGCTTGCCCTTGGTCTGCCCTTCGAACTGCGGCTGCGGGACCTTGACGCTGACCACCGCGGTGAGACCTTCGCGGACGTCGTCGCCGGAGAGATTCTCCTTCACGTCCTTGAAAAGCTTTTCCTGCTGCCCGAACCAGTTGATGGTGCGGGTGAGCGCGGTGCGGAACCCGGTCAGGTGCGTGCCGCCATCCACCGTGTTGATGTTGTTGGCGAAGCTGAACACGTTCTCGCTGTAACCGTCGTTGTACTGCAGCGCCACTTCCATGGTCAGCGCACCGCCGTTCGGCATGGGACGCTCGGCTTCGAAGTGGATCGGCTTGTCGTGCAGCACCGCCTTGCCGCGGTTGAGGTGCTTGATGAATTCGCTGATGCCGCCCGTGTACAGGAACTCGGTGGTCTTTTCGGGATCGACGCGCTCGTCGGTAAGAACGATTTTGAGGCCTTTATTCAAGAACGCCAACTCGCGCAAGCGCTGCGCGAGAGTGTCGTAGTTGAACGAGGTCACCTCCATGATGGTGCCGTCGGGCTTGAAGGTGACGCGGGTCCCGGTCTTGCGGCCTGCCTTGCCGGTCTTGGTAAGCGGCCCTTTGGGCGCGCCGAAAGCATATTCCTGCTGCCAGGTGTGGCCCTCGCGCCAGATTTCCAGCTCCAGGCGCTCGCTCAGGGCGTTCACGCAGCTCACCCCGACTCCATGCAGACCGCCCGACACCTTGTAGCTTTTCGAATCGAACTTGCCGCCGGCGTGCAGTTTCGTCATCACGACCTGCGCGGCGGAAACGCCTTCTTCCTCGTGAATGCCGACGGGTATGCCGCGGCCGTTATCGATCACGGTGACCGAATTGTCGTCGTGAATCGTGACGCTCACCTCCGTGGCAAAGCCGGCCAGCGCTTCGTCCACGGAGTTATCGACCACCTCGTATACCAGATGGTGCAGACCCATTTCACCCGTCGAGCCGATGTACATCGCCGGCCGCAGGCGTACTGCCTCAAGGCCCTCCAATACCTTGATGCTACTGGAATCGTATACTTCTCCCGCACCTGTGTTCACTTCGTTTGCCATAGTTCCTTAAATAGGCAGGCCGAAAGCCCGCCCGGTCTGAGACACCTCAAATTCTCATGGGCATGACTACGTAGCGGTACTGATCCGATACGCTGTCACCGGCCGGACGCATTTCCCCGGCACTCTTCTGGTCTTTGAGCTCGAACGCAACGTGATCCTGTGGAATTACCCGAAGGAAGTCGAGCAGGTAGTTGGCGTTGAAACCGATCTCGAGATCCGGGCCCTGATATTCGCTGGGCACGCTCTCCTCGCTCTCGCCGGTTTCGACACTCGACGAGAAGACCTTGACCTCGCCGTTGGTAAATTGCACGCGGATCGCCTTGGAACGTTCGTCGGCAAACTGGGCCACGCGCTCAATGGCAGACCGGATCTCGCCCTTTTCCAGGCGGGCAAGCAATTGATGATCCTTCGGCAATACTCTCTCGTAGTCCGGGAAATTACCCGTCAGCTTGCGGGTGATCAGCAGGCGGTGCCCAACCTGGAAGAAGAGGTGATTGTCGTCGGTCGCAATAGCTGCCTTTGCGCCCTCTTCGGAATCGTCGCCGAGCTTGGTCAGCTCTCCCATCGCCTTGCGCGGGATCAGCGCACGCAGCGGCTTGTCCGTTGTGCCGCTCTCTTCCGGCGATGCCTGGACATATGCCAGACGGTGGCCGTCGGTGGCCACCATTGTCAAACCTTCGGGCCGCATCAGCAGGAGCGCTCCGTTCAGGGTGAATCGCGATTCTTCCATGGAAATCGCGAACGAAGTTCTGACGATCATCGAGCTCAGCGTCTTGATCGGAACCTGGGCGATCGGCTCCGGCATAACCGGCAGTTCAGGAAAGCTCTCGCGCGACATACCCGCGATTCGGGTGCGCGAACGTCCGCTGGTGATCGTCGCCCAGTGATTCTCCAGAAACTTCATGTTCACATCCCCTTCGGGAAGGAGCCGGACATAATCGAGCAGCTTCTTCGCCGGAACGGTACCCGCGCCGTCCTTCTTCACGCGCGCCGGGCAGGAGCAGCGGATGCCCAGTTCGAGGTCCGTGGCCGTCAGAGTAATGGTTTCCCCGCTAGCCTCCAGGAGTACATTCGAAAGAATCGGAATCGTCGTCTTCTTCTCCACGACGCCTTGCGACAGACTCAGTTCACGAACCAGATCACTCTTGCTTACGGTGAATTCCACGGCTACTGCTCCTGTTCTTTATTGCCTCGTATCAAAAGCACATGAAGAACCGCATTCATAGGGCCTGTGCAAAGTGTTGAAGTCTACCTAAATTATACTAAACTCAGCCACTTTCTGCTATGAGAAGTTCTGGATTCGACGGTGGAGACAGCACTCAAAAGGCGACCGCTCTCCGCCTTTTGCACAAACCTGCGGTGCCCGCCTGAAGTGCATCTGTGGAAAAGAAAATAAACTCACTGCAATGAGTCCATTAGGCTGTGAAGTAGCCTGTTTAATTCCACATCGGTATGGCGCTCTTTCTCGATTTTGTTAATCGAATGCAGCACAGTGGTGTGATGTTTACCGCCGAAAGCCCGGCCGATTTCCGGCAGTGAAGCGTCGGTCAGCTCTTTCACCAGGTACATGGCGATCTGCCGCGGATATACGATTTTCTTCGTATTACTCTTTTCCTTGAGTTGCGATTGCTTGATCGTGAATCGCTCGGCTACGGCCTTCTGAATGGAATCGATGCTCACGCGGCGGTCCTGAACATGCACCAGGTGCTTCAATACCTGCTGTGCCATCTGCAGGTTGATCGGCGTGCCGGTTAGCGACGTGTAAGCGATCAGCTTTACCAGCGCTCCTTCAAGCTCGCGCACGTTGGACTTGGTCTTGGACGCCATGAACGAGCGCACTTCGTCCGGCAGCTTCACGCCTTCTGCTTCCGCTTTCTTATCCAGAATTGCCATTTTGGTTTCGAGATCCGGCGGCTGAATATCGGCTTGGAGGCCCCACTCGAACCTCGACCGCAGGCGCTCTACAAGTCCTGGAATATCTTTTGGAGGCGCGTCACTGGAAATCACGATTTGCTTCTGATGATCATGAAGCTCGTTGAAGGTATGAAAGAATTCCTCTTGCGTGCGTTCCTTATTACCGATCATCTGGATGTCATCGACCAGCAGGACATCGGCCTCGCGATACCGCTGATGGAACTGCCGCATACGGTCCATGCGGATACACGCAATCATCTCGTTCATGAAGCGCTCGCTGGATGTGTAGATGATCTTCATGGTCCCGAAGCGGTTGATCAGCTCCCTGCCGATGGCATGCATCAGGTGCGTCTTGCCCATTCCGACCCCGCCATACAGAAACAGCGGGTTGTAGCTGTGCGACGGGTTGGTGGCTACGCTCTTGGCCGCCGCATGCGCGAACTGATTGCACGCACCTACCACAAATGTCTCGAACGTAAACTTCGGGTTCAGCGTCGCACCGGTCATTTCCAGTTCGGGGACCGGGCTCTCGGGAATGGACGACATGGCCCGCATGGGTTGCCGCAAGTCGGTTTCGTATAGAATCTGGCGAACGGGCAGCTTGAGGTCGCGAATGCCATCGCGAATCGGCTGTGCATATTCGCTCTCTAACCAGGAGCGCGTATCATGATCGGGTACGGAGACGCTCAGTATCTCCCCATCCTGTCCCAGGAAGGCGGTGCCTTTGAGCCAGTTATCGTATCCTTCAGCCGAGACTCTATGCTGCAAATAATTGCGAATCTGATCCCAGGAGTTCATTTTTTCCACACTTGGCGCACAAGATTTCCACAGACTATCAACAAGATACGGGAACCAGGGAAAGGGCTTCATCACGGGTTGGCCGGCAACCTCCGTTACGGTCTCCTGCCAAGCCTGCCGGACGCGATCCCCGCAGAACCGAACAGTAGCATAGCACAGCGAATCCCCTTGTCTACAAGATTATAAAGGCTTTACTTTCCGTAACTTAAGCGTAACGTTTGACATCGGGAATGTTTCCGGGGGAAAATAGAGTCTCCGTCGAGCGGGAGTAACTCAGCTGGTAGAGTGCGACCTTGCCAAGGTCGATGTCGCGGGTTCGAATCCCGTCTCCCGCTCCAATAACCTGCCATGAAAAAGCTCTTCCTGGCCCTCTCCCTCGCCGTCTTCTCCGCTCTCGCTCAGGATTATAAAGTCGAGCCGATCTCAACACCTGCTCCCGCCATGGCAGCCGCCATGCAGAGCCAGGGCTACCGCATCTCCGGCCCCGCGGGCCCGTGGTGCGAGGTTTGGTTTGCCAAGACACTTCCCGCGGGCGCCAAACCATCCGATGCGTCCATCACCTTCGGAATTGCGCAGGGGACGCTATTGGGAGTTCTTCGCTTCCCCGGCAAAGGCGCGGACCGCCGCGGTCAGGTGATTCCCGCCGGTGTCTATACCATGCGCTACAGCCAGTTTCCCGTGGATGGGGCGCATCAGGGTGTCGCGCCTCAACGTGATTTCGCCCTCTTGAGCCCGGCCGCCGGCGACACGGATCCCGGGGCAAAGCCCGACTTCAACGCGCTGGTGCAGATGAGCACCAAAGCCTCGGGTACAGCTCATCCGGCAGTGTTCTCGCTGGAATCGCCGCCTGCGGGTGCCGCTCCGGGCAGTCTCGCCAAAGAGGGCGACAACGATTGGACGCTCACCGTCAAGGCCGGCGACGTCACCCTGGCCATCATCGTGGTCGGCAAGGTCGAGGGATAACCAATCTCCCGCCCCTGCGTCTAACTGGCGCATGGGTGCGCTTGCTCAAAACGTTCGCTACTCCCTGCGCCAGCTTGCCAGAAATCCCGGCTTCACCACCGCGGCGGTGCTTTGCCTGGCGCTCGGCATCGGAGCCACAACCGCGATTTTCAGCGTGGTCAATGCTGTGCTGCTGCGCCAGCTCCCGTATCAGAACGCGGAGCGCCTCCAGCGCGTCTTTACCGAGTTCCCCACTTTCCCCAACGGCGGCCTCCGCCACTTCTGGATGTCGCCTCCCGAATACCTCGAACTCAAGCGCGACACCACCTCCTTCGAAGATCTCCAGGCTTGGACTAATCCCAATGGAGTAAACCTGGCGGGCGCCGACCAGCCGGTCCGCGCCACGGCCAGCTTTGTCACCGGCGGATTGTTTTCGCTTCTGGGAGTCTCCCCGGAGCGCGGCCGCTACCTTTCACCCAACGACGATACCCCGAATGCCCCCCTGACCGCCGTGATTTCGTCCAGCCTGTGGCAGCGCGCCTACGGCGGCGATCCCGGCATATTCGGCCGCGACATCCGGCTCAATGGCAACCCGTGTACGGTGGTCGGAGTCATGCCGCGGTCGTTCGCTTTCCCACCGGGCGAGATCGACCCGCCGGAGCTTTGGCTCCCGCTGCAGATCGATCCGGCCAAGCCGGGCGGCCGCGGCAGCCACTTCATGAACGTGCTCGGATTGCTGCGCGGCGGCTCCGGCGCGGCCCAGGCCAACGTGGAGCTCAGCCAGTACGTGCAGCACTCGCGCGATAAGCTGGGCGCCGCGGCCCACGCGTTCGACCCCAAGTTCCACACCATCGTGCTCGCAGGCTTTCAGGAGGAGATCGTCCGCCGCATCCGGCAATCGCTCCTGGTGCTGCTGGGCGCGGTCGGGTTCGTCCTGCTCATCGCCTGTGTCAATGTCGCCAATCTGCTGCTGGCGCGCGCCGAATCGCGGCGGCGCGAGATCGCCGTACGCGCGGCCATCGGCGCCGGCGCCGGCAAGCTGCTCCAGCAGTTCGTTACCGAAGGAATTCTTCTCTCCCTGGCCGGCGCGCTGTTCGGAACGCTGCTGGCGTTTGGCGGCTTGCGCCTCCTGGTGGCCACCAACGCCGGCAGCATCCCGCGCGCCGGGGAGATCGCCATCAACTGGCAGGTGCTGCTGTTCACTCTCGTCGTGTGCGTGGCCACTGGCGTCGCATTCGGACTCGCGCCCCTGGTCCACATGCGCGCCTCCGCACTCCACGACACGCTGAAATCGGCCGCCGGCCGCACTACCGGCGCCGTGGCCGGCAGCCGCTTCCGCGCCGTGCTCGTCACCGGCGAGCTGGCCCTTGCCCTGGTCCTGTTGATCGGTTCCGGACTGATGATCAAGGCCTTCTGGAAGCTGCAGGACATCGACGCCGGCATCAACCCGAACCATCTCCTGACCATGCGGGTTTCGCTGCCGGGCGTCACCTACAAAGATGCCGCGGCGGTTACCAACTTCTACGGCGCGCTGAGTGCGCGCCTCAACAGCCTGCCGGGCGTGGTCTCCGCCTCCATCGCGACCGGGTTGCCCCCGTCGCGCCAGATCAACGCCAACGACACGGTGATCGAAGGCCTGGTGCCGGTACCCGGCGGGCCGCTCAACAACATCGACTACTGGAATTCGGTGAGTCCGAACTATTTCAAAACGGTTGGCGCGCGGTTGATCGAAGGCCGGTTCCTCAACGAGAACGACGGCGCCAATGCTCCTTACGTGGTCGTCGTCAACCAGACGCTGGCCAGAACCTACTGGCCGCGCGAGAGCGCGCTCGGGCACCGTGTGCGTACGTCGAACAACACGCCGTGGCGGACGGTGGTGGGAGTGGTTGCGGATATCAAGAACGCCGCGCTCGACCGGCCGGCCGGAACCGAGCTGTTCTTCCCGTTCGATCAGGGTCCCGGCCGTCCCGCGCTGAGCTGGATCGTGGTGCGCACGCAAGGCGATCCGATGTCGCTGGCCGGCGCGGTGCGCAACGAGATCCGGAACCTGGACCGCGCGCTGCCCGTATCGAACGTCGGCACCATGGATGACGTGATGTCCACCGCCCGCTCCCGCCCGCGCTTCCTGACCCTGCTCCTGTCCATGTTTTCCTCGCTCAGCCTGATCCTCGCGGCGCTGGGCATCTACGGCGTGATCTCTTACGCCGTGGTGCAGCGCACCAGCGAGATCGGCATCCGCATGGCGCTGGGAGCGCAGCACGGCGACGTGCTCCGCCTCATCGGGACATCCGGGGTCAGGCTGGCGCTCGCGGGCACCCTGATCGGCGCGGCCGGCGCATTCGGTCTCACGCGCTTCCTGAGCACGCTGCTGTTCGGCGTGAGCTCGGTGGATCCGCTGACGTTCCTCGCCATGGCCGCGACTCTGATCCTGGTGACGCTATTGGCATGCTATGTGCCCGCCCGCCGCGCCGCCAAGGTCGATCCGCTCATCGCACTGAGATACGAATAAGCACATCCGCCGCGGTACGATGTAACCAGCTAAATGCTGTCCGACCTCCGCTACGCGTTCCGCAACCTGCGCCGGAACTTTCTATTCACCACCGTAGCCATCTCTTCGTTGGCGCTGGGCATCGGCGCCAACACCGCCGTCTTCACCGTCGCCGACCAGGTTCTGCTGCGCGAAATCCCGGTCAGCCATGCGCGCGACCTGGTGTACATCAGCACCACCGGCCCGCAGAGCGGCATGGTCTGGGGCACGGACCGCTTCTCCTACCCGATGTTTCGCGATTTCCGCGAACACAACTCCCAGCTTCGGGCCGTCGCCGCGCACTTCGAAACTGCGCTCAACCTGACGTACAACAACCGCAGCGAGCGCGTCCAGGGAGAGTTGGTGACCGGCACGTGGTTCGAGACGCTGGGGCTCGCCACCGCCATCGGCCGCGGCATCACACCCGACGATGACCGGACTCCCGGCGGTCATCCGGTCGCCGTGCTGACCTACGACTTCTGGCGGTCGCGTTTCTCGGGCAATCCCGGGATCCTCAACCAGAAGATCCTGCTGAACGGCCAGCCGATGACGGTAATCGGTGTCACAGCCGCGGGCTATCACGGTTTCGATGTGGGCACCCGCATCGACGTGCTCGTGCCCACCATGATGAAGGCGCAGATGACGCCCACGTGGAACGGCCTCGATGACCGGCGCGTGATCTGGCTGCAACTGGTCGGCTGCCTCCATCCCGGTGTCTCCGCCGCCCGGGCCCGCGCCAGCCTGGAGCCTTACTACCACGGCCTGCTGATCATGGAGATGCAGACCATGAAGTTCCGCACGCAGCGGAGCCGCGCCGAATTCGCCTCCAAGCCGCTCGTCTTCACGCCGGCGAGCAAGGGTGTCTCGGAACTTCGCGACGAAGCCACGCAACCGCTGGAGATTCTGTTCGCCATCGTCGGCCTGCTGCTGCTGATCGCGTGCGCCAATGTGGCCAACCTGCTTCTGGCGCGCGCCGTGACTCGCCGCAAGGAAATCGCCGTGCGCCTCGCCGTCGGCGCCAGCCGCTGGGCGCTCGTACGCCAGCTACTCACCGAAAGCCTGCTGCTTTCGATCGCCGGCGGCGCGATCGGCATCCTGTTCGCCTGGTGGACCAGCGCCGCCCTGCTCAGCGTCTTCGCCGACTGGGTCAACTCCGGCACTACCCCGCTCACCGCGACTCCCGACGCACGCATCCTGGTCTTCACGTTCGCGCTCTCCGCTCTGACCGGCATCCTCTTCGGATTCGTTCCCGCCTGGCAGGCGACTTCTCCCGGGCTCGCCGCCACCCTGAAGGACCAGGCGGACCATGTCCCGGGGGGCGGCCACGTCCGTATGCGCAGGGTTCTCGTGGTATCGCAGGTAGCGCTCTCCCTGCTGCTGCTGATCGGCGCGGCGCTCTTCACGCGCTCCCTGCATAACCTGAAGAACGTGGACCTCGGCTTCCGTCGCGATCACCTGCTCAGTTTTTCCGTGGACCCGTCGCTCGGCGGCTACAAAGCCGATCGCATCCGGCGCTTCGCCGAGGAACTCCAGCAGCGCGTAGGCGACGCGCGCGGCGTCCGCTCCGCCGCCGTGGGCACGGTCAGCGTGATCACCGGCGACGAGGACCGTGCGACCATTGTCATCCCCGGCCGCCAGGCTCAGGAAGGCGATGACATGAATCCGTGGATGGATGCGGTCGGGCCGGGATACTTCCACACCATGGGAATTCCGCTCCTGGCCGGCCGCGAGTTCACCAACCGCGACCGTGTCGGCGCGCCTCTGGCGGCGGTCGTGAACGAAACCTTCGCGCACTACTATTTCGGCAATGAAAACCCGCTGGGCCGGCGGTTCTTGCGCGGAGGGGACTCGAAGCGCGAAATCGAGATCGTGGGCGTGGTGCGCGAATCCAAGTACTCCACGGTGAACGAAAAGCCCCACAAAGTCGCGTACCTGGCCTATCTGCAGGATCCCAATCCGGGTTCGCTGGTCCTCTACGTCCGCGCCGCCGCCGATCCCAAAGCGCTCTTCTCCACGCTACGGCGCGAAGCCGCCGCACTCGACCCCTCGCTTCCCCTCACCGCCATGCGGACCATGGAAGACCAGCTCGAGGCCTCGCTCGCCACGCAGCGCATGATGGCCGGCCTCTCCTCCTTCTTCGCCATTCTGGCAACCGTGTTGGCGGCCATCGGACTCTATGGCGTGATGGCGTACACGGTCTCGCGGCGGACGCGCGAGATCGGCATCCGGGTCGCGCTCGGGGCGGGGCGCGGCAGCCTCCTCAACCTGGTGATGCGCGAGGTCGTGGTGCTTACCGCCGCCGGTGTGGCGATCGCCATTCCCGCCGCCATTGCGCTCACGCGCCTGGTGAGCGCGCAGCTGTTTGGCGTCGCCCCAGCCGACCCGCTTAGCATGGCGCTCGCCGCCATCGCGCTGATCTGCGTGGCGCTTCTCGCAGGCTACATCCCTGCCGATCGCGCCACCCGGGTGAATCCGATCTCGGCGTTGAGATACGAGTAATTCTTCGCCGCCGCGTTGTTACCATATTGGGTCGCATGAAAATCCTGGTGATTGGAAGCGGCGGGCGGGAGCACGCGCTGTGCTGGAAGCTGGCGAAGTCCAGCGGTGTGGATTTGTTCGCGTCTCCCGGAAATCCGGGAATGGCGCGCGTGGGAACCTGCGTTCCGGGCGATCCGTTCGATGCCGCGGTGTCGGTCGATGCGGACCTCACGGTCATCGGGCCGGAAGCGCTGCTGGTAGCCGGAATTGTTGACCGGCTGCGCGCGCGCGGATTGCGCGTGGTCGGACCCACGGCCGAGGCGGCGCGCCTCGAAGGCAGCAAGGTCTACGCCAAGGAGTTCTTCCGCCAGCACGGAATTCCGACCGCTGACTACGAGGTCTGCGAAAACGCGGATCACGCCCGCATGGTGCTCGGGCGATTCGGGTTCCCGGTCGTCCTCAAAGCCGATGGCCTCGCGGCGGGCAAGGGCGTCGTCATCGCTCACAACCAGGCCGAAGCCGGCGCCGCGCTGGCGGCATTGCAGGGACGGCTCGTGATCGAAGAGTTTCTGCAAGGCGACGAAGTCAGTTTCATCGCCCTCTGCGACGGCCGCGATATCCTGCCGCTCGAACCCACCCAGGACCACAAGGCCGTCTTCGATGGCGACCAGGGTCCCAACACCGGCGGCATGGGCGCGTACTCGGACAGCGCGATCCTGAGTGCCGCTCAGTCGCGCGAGATCCTGGAGCGCGTGATTCAGCCCACCGTCGCCGCCACCCGCTTCACCGGCTTCCTCTACGCGGGCCTGATGATGACCGCGGCGGGGCCGAAGGTGCTCGAGTTCAACGTCCGTCTGGGCGATCCCGAGACCCAACCGCTGATGCATCGTATGCGCAGCGAATTTGCGCCCGTTCTAATGGCGGCCGCTGAGGGGCGCCTTGCCGGCCAGAAACTGGAGTGGCGCTCCGGCCCGAGTGTCTGCGTGGTGCTGGCCAGCGGCGGGTATCCGGGCGCCTACGAGACCGGCAAAGAGATTCGAGGTGTCCACGAGGCCGAGGCCGCGGGCGCAACGGTCTTCCAGGCCGGCACGCGCCTGCTGCACGGCAGACTGGAGACCGCCGGCGGACGCGTGCTCGGAGTGACGGCGTCCGGTGCGATCCTGGCGGCTGCGATCGATGCCGCCTACGCCGGTGTGGCGAAGATCGAGTTCGAGGGCATGCACTTCCGGCGCGATATCGGACGCAAGGGGCTGGCGAGGTAGTGGGGCAGGCATCCTTGGCCTGCCTCTGGAGATTGGCCATTTGCACCGGGACCGGCTTCAGCCTGTGTGGGACCGGCTTCAGCCGGTCTGCCGGCGCGCGCAGCGCGATGCTTGGGCCCCACTGTACAATGAAAACCAGTGGGGACGTAGCTCAGATGGATAGAGCGGTCGCCTCCTAAGCGACAGGTCGGCAGTTCGAATCTGCCCGTCCCTACCACTCACTTCTTCTGCAGCATCCTGCCGAGCTCCGCTTCCTTCTTTTGCTTCGCCTTTGCTCCCTCCTCGAACACCGCGCGGCTGCCCTCGACGTCGCCTTTCTGCCGCAGCAATTGCGCCAGCGTGTTGTAGGGGCCGGGATTGTCGGGCTCGAAGCGGATCGCCGAGCGCAGCGCCGACTCCGCCGCGTCGAGATCGCCC
>DATJYJ010000137.1:0-5565 GCA_035578025.1 Verrucomicrobiia bacterium | reverse complement strand
CCAAAGCAACGTAGCCCGCAAGGGCCACGCATCAAAGGAAGGTATCACACTGCTTGTGAGAAGCAAAGGGGAGATCGGAGAAAAAGTGGTTATTTTGCGATTGAAAGGGCGTGACAGCGGGTAGAAAAACAAGGGCGGGCCGCAGCGGGCCCGCCCCCGGCAGGAGGGAACCTGCCTCTACAGTCTCAGAAGTGGAACCGAAGAGAAAGCTGGAGGTTACGAGCCAGCCCGGATTTGCTGGTGACCATGCCGAACTGGCTGGAAGTCGGGTTCAGGTTGGGACCGCTAAAGTTCGCGTGATTGATGAAATCGTACGCCTCCGCACGGAACTGGAATCCGGTCCGCTCGGTAATATTGAAGCTCTTCAGCAGGCCGATGTTCCAAGCCTGGATTCCCGGCTGGTAAACCGAGTCGCGCACGCCGCTTTGCAGGTTGAAAGTCCCTGCCGCCGGCTGCGTAACGTTGGCCGTGAAGTACTTCGGTGAAGAGGAGTTGGTGACAGGTCCGGCAAAAGCACCGGTGTTGATCTGAGGCGAGCCGTTCAGAACCCAGAGCTGCCCTTCGGACCCACAGCCGAAACTTCCGAACTCGCCGACGCCGGCGAAGTCGTTATTGGTGCCGATGCCGCACGGGGTACCGGTCTGGAACTGCGAAGCGCCGGAGAGTTCCCACCCGCCCAGCATTTTGCCCTTAAGCGTGGAGTGGTCCCGGAAGATCGGCAAGTCATAGATGTAGCTGACGACGAAGAGGTGCCGCACGTCGTATTCCGAGGGGCCCCACATATTGCTCGTGTTGTACGTGTTGGGGAAGATATCGCGGTAGTTACTGCCGCCGTCGTCGCTGCGGGACAGGGTGTAGCTGGCAGTGATGAACAGGCCGTGGTGCATGGGCTGCGTGTAGGAGACCTGGAAGGCCTTGTACATGGAGTTCACCACGCTCTCCTCCTCCTGAATCGCCGCGAAGCCCTTGTACGGGCGGAGGTAGTTGACGTTGGTTCCAGCGGGAGCAGCCTGCAGTGCGCCGGCCGTGGGCTGGTTGATGTCGTAGACTCCCCAGGCGTGGAGGCCGCGGCGTCCGACATAACCGACTGTCAAGATGCCGCCGTGGGGCAGTTCCTGCTGCACCGTCGCGTTCCAGTTCCACGACTCGGGCGGCTTGAGATTGCGGTTGAGCGTTGTGATGGTCAGCGGGGCGTTGATACTGGTGCTGAGCGCCGCGCCAGGGTTATCCACGGAAACATTGGCTACCGTGACGAATGGCTGGAACGGCGAATTGCCACCCGGGAAGATGTTATCGAGCAGACCCATGCGGGTGGTGAAGCGCCCGATGCCGGCGCGAATCACGGTCTTGGCCTTCAATTGATAGGCGATGCCGACGCGCGGCTGCCACTCGTTGGCGGTGTTGATATATGACTTGGGCAGATTCGGCGCTAAGAGGGAACTGCAGGACTGGTTAGCACAGATGGGGTTAGTGGCTGCCGGTACGCGTCCGGTCGCGGAGTCGGGGAAGCTGCTGAAGCCGGGGATCACGACACCGTTGTAAGGATTGCCAGTACCGAGAATTACGTTTCCCGTGACGCGGTCGACGGTGACAGCCTGTGATGGATTATAAAGGTTGCCGTCGAAGTAGTCGGCGTTTCCCCACAACGGGTAGAAACCCTGAATGGAAGTGAAGCGGATACCGTAGTCGACGTGGAGCTTGGCGGTGACCTTCCACGAGTCCTGCGCGAAGCCTTCCCACATGTGGCTGCGCCAGATGGTGTATGCGCGCGGGCCGATTTCGGTATAGCTGTCGGCATAGCCGAGCGCGAGATTGGCCAATCCAATGCCGGATGTGGCGCCCAAACCGGTGCGGGCGTCGGTGAACGTGAAGGTGCCGTTCTGGTTATTGCTGCCGCCGGGAACGGTTGAGACGTTGATCTGGTCGCCGTCGTTTTCGCCGGAATATTCGAAGGAGAAGCCAAACTTCAGAGTGTGGTTGCCCACGACCTTGGTCACGCTATCGGAGCCGGTCCAGATGGGGCCGGTGGAGTGCGACGGATAGGGTCCGCCGGCGAGACTGTAGAAGTTGGGCACGTTGACGGTGGGGATCTTGCCGGGGATATCCTTGCCGCCGAACAGAAAGGGGTAGTTGATGCCGTACGTGGAACGGTTGAAGCCGGAGAGCGCAGTGTTGACCGGGATGTAGACATCATCGAGACTGAACGTGACGCGCGCTTCATTAATCAGGGTGGGCGAGATGGTGTAGGTCCAGGAGACGGTGTTGGTCTGGTTGGGCCGGTTGAAATACTTACCGGTCGTGCCGGAGCCTTGATCGAACGGCTGGTATTCGAAATAGGACGCATCGCTGCGGCGGCCGGAGATGCGCTGCTTATCGGTGGCAAGGATATCGCCGCTGATGGTTCCTTTACGCTGGTTGTAAGGGTGAGCGGCTTGCGCGACCCAGTTTTGAGTACCAACAAGATAGCCCGGTGTGGGGCCGGGATAGGCGTTGATGATGGCAATCCCGTTGGGGCTCAGCCGGTTTGCGGGAATGATATTACCCGCGAACGGCACACAGGATGCGGCGCCGACACTGGGGCAGGTCGCCGGATCGTAAATTACGTGACTGCCGGAATACCATGGGTTGGGACCGAGTAATTCGCTGAAGTTACCCTGGCGCATTAACGTGGTGGGGACCGCCTGGGTCTGGGTATCGGTGGCGCGGTAGCGGACCCAGTCCTCGGCAACAAAGAAGAAGAACTTCTGCCGCATCCAATTCGGCAGGCCGGGCGCCCAGACCGGTCCCCCGATCGTGCCGCCGAAATTGTTGTAGCGGAAGGGCGACGCGAAGTTAGTGGCCGTGGAGAGGTTGCGCGACCAGGTGTTGGCGTTCATGGCCGAGTTGCGGAAGTACTCGTAGAGGCTGCCGTGAAAATCGCTCGTGCCGCTCTTGGTGACGATGCGGATCTGTCCGCCGGCGGCACGTCCGTACTCGGCGGCGTAGTTGGCGGTCATGACCTGGATTTCCTGGGTGGAATCGACGTCGGCGACACCGATGACGGCGCCATTGGCGCGGGTTCGAACAGCGGGTGCCCCATCGAAGGTGACCACGGTATCCCAGGTTCGGGCGCCGTTGATCTGCCAGGACTGGCCACCGGTGGAAGCGAAGTTGAAATCGGCGATAGTGCCGCCGCCCCGCACACCGGGCAGGAACTGGGCCATGTAGACGGGGTTGCGGCCATTGAGCTCCTGGTCGAGCACCTGGCGCGAGCCGACGAGGTTCTGCACGGCGCCGGACTCGGTTTGCAAAGCCGCCGCCGTGGCGACCACCTCGACAGTTTCGGTTGAGGATCCCACTGTCAGCGAGGCGTCGAGCGAAAGCGCGGAATTGGCATCCAGCTTGTTGTGGGTGGATTCGTATTTCTTGAATCCGGTAGCCTCGGCCGCAACACTGTAATAGCCCGGTTGCAAGTTAGTCGCAGTATAGTAACCCGCGTCGTTGGTAGTTACAGAAGTAATCTGGCCGGTGGCTTCGTTCTTGACGGAAACTTTGGCTTTGGGAACGATAGCCCCGGAAGGATCTTTGACGAATCCGCTAATGGACCCGTAATCGGACTGGGCAAATGCATGGAAGGCAAAGAGTAGCGACAGGGCAAGGCAGAACAGAGCTGTCGCCTGGAAGCGTACACGGCTCATACAGACACACTCCTCCTACTCAGTAAGTTCTCGATTGAAATTAGACTAAACCTCTAGTTAACCCCTTTTTACTGTTTGTCGTATCACCGGCGAGTGACGAGGCGGCAACCGCCGGATCGGTTATGCGCGAAAAAGCGAGCTTTTTTTCCATAGCGTATACCTTTGTCCATACTTTGGCGATAGCTCAAAGTAGCCAAACGGCTACAAGCTGGTCAGGCCCCTCACAGTTGGAAGGGCCGTAGCGCGGCGAACGCGCCCCGGTATACACTCATCCTCATATGAAATTTCGACGTTTCGCGCTGATCGCCTTGGTGGCAGTGTTGTCTGCCGGCATACTGGCGCCCCAATCGGCTCCCAAGATCACGACTCCCAAGGAGGCACTGGGCTTCAATTTGGGCGACGACTACATGGTTGCCACCTACACCCAACTGGAGGCCTATTGGAAGAAGCTGGCGGCCGAGAGTCCCCGGATGAAGCTGGAGAGCGTCGGCAAGACCGAGGAGGGTCGCGAGCAATGGATGGCGATCATTTCGTCGCCCGAGAACATCAAGAATCTGGCGAAGTACAAGGAGATCGCGCGGAAACTCGCGCTGGCCGAGGGCGTGAGCGAGGCCGAGGCGCACCGCCTGGCAAAAGAGGGCAAAGCCATCGTCTGGATCGATGGCGGACTGCACGCTACCGAGACCGTGGGCTCGCAGCAGCTCATGGAGTGGGTGTACCAGATGAACAGCCGCACCGACGAAGAGACCATGCGCTTCCTCAACGACGTGATCGTGCTGTGCGTGCAGGCAAATCCGGACGGGCAGGAATTGGTAGCCAACTGGTACATGCGGGAAAAGGATCCGCTGAAACGCTCCATGGCCGGACTGCCGCGGCTCTACGCGAAGTACGTGGGGCACGACGACAATCGCGACTTTTACATGTCGAACATGAAGGAGACCACCAATATGAACCGGCAACTGTTCATCGAGTGGTTCCCGCAGATCATGTACAACCACCATCAGACGGGACCGGCGGGCGCGGTGGTTTTCATCCCGCCCTTCCGCGATCCATTCAATTACAACTTCGACCCGCTGGTGCCGCTGGGTATCGAGATGGTGGGCACGGCGATGCATAGCCGCCTCGTGGCGGAGGGTAAGGGCGGCAGCGCAATGCGCACCGGCGCTAACTACTCGACATGGTGGAACGGCGGCCTGCGCACGGTGACCTACTTCCACAATATGATCGGGATTCTGACCGAGATCATCGGCAATCCCACGCCGATGACGATTCCGGTGGTGACGGACAAGCAATTGCCGCAAGGCGATTGGCCGATGCCGGTCAAACCTGGTGAATGGCATTACCGGCAATCGATCGACTACGAGATGACGCAGAATCGCGCCATCATGGACCTGGCGTCGCGCTACAAGGAAGTCTTCCTCTTCAACATCTGGCGCATGGGAATGAACTCCATCGAGAAGGGCAGCCGCGACACGTGGACGGTCACGCCGAAACGGATCGCGGCGATGGAGACCGCGGCGGCGTCCGCGCCGGCCGCAACGGATGGCGCCAGCGGGGGGCGTGGAGGGCGCGGGGGACGCGGAGGCGGTGGAAGGGGCGGAGCGGCGGCGGCGCCGGTGCAGGGAGGAGGCGATGTGCCGGGCGGAGGTGGAACGTTCGGCGGGTTCGTGCGGTCGGTACCGCAATCGGTCTACGAGAGCGTGCTGCACAACCCGGCGACGCGCGATCCGCGCGGCTACATCATTCCTTCCGACCAGGCGGATTTCGCCAACGCCACCGAGTTCATCAACGCACTGCTCAAGAACGGCATCACGGTACACAGGGCTACGAGCACGTTCAGCGTGGCGGGGAAGAATTATCCGGCGGGCTCGTACGTGGTGAAGTGCGC
>DATJYJ010000136.1:0-5190 GCA_035578025.1 Verrucomicrobiia bacterium | reverse complement strand
GCGGCCGCCGGCGCGCGCTTCACCAACTGGTATGCCGCGGCGCCGGTGTGCGCGCCTTCGCGGGCGGCCCTGCTGACCGGCCGCTATCCGATTCGCGCGGGAGTGCCGGATAACGGCCCGCCTCTGGCGCCCTCCGAAAAGACGATAGCGGAGCTGGTGAAGTCGGCCGGCTATGCGACCGGATTATTCGGGAAGTGGCACCTCGGCTCGACGCCGGAGACCGTGCCCAACGCCCACGGCTTCGACCGCTTCGTCGGCTTTCACTCGGGGTGCATCGACTACTACTCGCACCGTTACTATTGGGGCGAGCCGCGTACTGTCAACTATCACGACCTCTGGCGAGACCGCCGCGAGGTCTTCGAAGACGGCGAATACGCCACCGAGCTGTGGGCCCGCGAAGCGGCGCAGTTCGTCCGCGACAACCGCGGCAATCCGTTCTTCGCCTACGTGCCGTTCAACGCCCCGCACTATCCGATGCACGCGCCGAAGAAGTACCATGAGCGGTTTCCGGCTCTCGAACCCGAGCGCCGGACCTATGCGGCGATGATCGCGGCTCTCGACGACGGCGTCGGCATGGTGACGCGCACGCTCCGCGAGCTGGGCCTGGCCCAGAACACGCTGGTGTTCTTCAGCGCCGATAACGGCGCCACGCGCGAAGCGCGTGCGGGCTTGAATCAGAAGCCGGCCACGGCGGGCAATAACGCGCCGTTCCGCGGCAACAAGTTCAGCGCATTCGATGGCGGCATGCACGTGCCCATGATCGTGAGCTGGCCGGGCATGATCAGGGGTGGGCAGGTGGTTCGCGAAATCGGCAGTCATCTCGATATCCTGCCGACCATCTGCGGGGTCGCTGGCGTGTCGCCGCCGGCCGATCGCACCATGGATGGTTTCGACGCGCTGCCCATGCTGACCACGGCTGCGAAGTCGAAGCACGAGGCCATCTACTGGTCGAGCGGCGGCCAACTCGCCATGCGGCGCGGCAACTGGAAGCTGGTCAAGGACGGCAAAACATTCGATGGGACGCCCGATGGCAGCAAGCCGCTTACCGGCGATGATGCTCTGTTCCTCTCGAACCTGGAGGAAGACCCGGGAGAGAAAGCGAATCTGCGGCACAAATACCCGCAGGTCGCGGATGAGCTGGCCACGGCAATGGCGCGGTGGGCAGAGGAAGTAAAGAGGCCATAAGATGGGGGCGACCCAATTGCCTGTTTTTGGCGAGGGCCCGGTGCCGCGCATCACGTCGCTGCTGATCAAGCCAGCATCGGCCGTCTGCAATCTGGATTGCGAGTACTGCTTCTACCTCGATCGCGAAGCCGACCCCTACAGCGCGCTGCCCGGCCGGCGCATGACCTTGGAGACGCTGGAGCGGCTGGTCGATACGTATCTCTTCTACTCCTTCCCGAACAGCGTCTTCGCGTTCCAGGGCGGCGAGCCCACGCTGGCCGGCCTGCCCTTTTTCGAGAAACTGGTCGAGTTCCAGCACCGGCACGGGCGCGGCGGGCAGAGCGTCAGCAACGCGCTCCAGACCAACGCCGTGCTGCTCGACAAAAACTGGTGCGACCTGTTTCGCCAGTACCAGTGGCTGCTCGGCGTCTCGCTGGACGGGCCGGAAGAGATCAACGATCTCTACCGCTTCAACAAGGAGCGCCGCGGCACGTGGAAGCGCGTGATGCAGAGCGTCGAGCTGCTCCAGGCCAACAAGGTCGAGTTCAACATCTTGTGCGTGCTGAGCACGGCCAACGTGGAAAAGCCGAAGGAGCTGTATCGCTTCTATCGCAAGCTGGGCATCGACAACGTGCAGTTCATCCCGCTGGCGGAATTCGATGGCCTCGGCAACCCGCTGCCGTTCACCATCACGGCGGAGCAGTACGGGCGGTTCTTGTGCGAAGTCTTTGAGCTCTGGTGGCCGGAGCGCCGCAAGATGCGCATCCGCTTCTTCGACAATCTGGCCGAGGCGCTGGCCGGGCAGAAGCCCGGGACGTGCACCATGCACGAAACCTGCGATAGCTACGTCGTGATCGAGTACAACGGCGACGTGTACCCGTGCGATTTCTTCGTCGAGGCGCCGTGGAAGCTGGGCAACATCAACATCGATTCGTGGGGCGAGATCGCCCGGCGCACCCGCCGCTACAGCTTTGCTTCGAAAAAGACGCTGGCCCATCCCGAGTGCCAGGTCTGCGAATACCAGTCGATTTGCCACGGAGGATGCCCGAAATTCAGGCACGGGCCGAACCGCCGCTTCGAGGACCTGGATTACTTCTGCGCCGCGTACAAGATGATCTTCGCGCGCGCTGTAGCTCCACTCCGAAAGGAGGTAGAGCGTTTGTTGTGGGACCGGCTTCAGCCGGTCGTTAAGAATACGGGAACCAATCGGACTCGATAGTCGCTGCCGGATCCCCCGCCTCCTTCATGCGGCCGAGCATCCGTTTCTTGAGATCGGCCGTGACCTCCTGGTACGGCGCGCGCCCCGCGAGATTCACCTGCTGCGCCGGGTCGGCCTGGTTGTCATATAGGACGTACTCGACGTACTTCTCCGCGTTGGCCGCGTTGCGCCATCCGGGCACTTTCGGCGAGGACACCGCGTACGTGTACTGCGGCGTGCGCAAGCCCCGGCCGACGACGTACTCCGACATCTCGAAGTAGACCTCGTTGCGCCAGGGTTCGGTCTTCCGGTCGAGCAGGCGGAGGAAATTGCGGCCCTGCATCGAGGCCGGCGCCTGCAGGCCGCACGCCGTCAACAGCGTAGGCGCATAATCGACGTGACTCACCAGCTCGAAGATCTCGATGCCGCGGTTGAATCCCGGGCCCTCGACCACCAGCGGGACGTGGATCGAGCTCTCGTGCGGGCTGCGCTTGTACTCGTTGTTCCTCGTGCGGAAATGGTTGCCGTGATCGCTCGTGAACATCACGATGGTGTTCCTGTCGAGCCCCGTCTCCACCAGGGTCTTGCGCAGCGTGCCCATGATCTCGTCCATCTTGGCCACGCAGGCGTAGTAATCGGAAAGCTGGCTCGGCCATGATCCCGGCAGCGCGCGCAGATCGGGCGGAATGTATGGGTTGGGATAGCGGCCGGCGAACTCTTTCGGCGGGTCGTAGGTGTCCTTGTCGTTCTGGTGATGGACCTCGAGATACGAGAGGGTGAGGAGAAAAGGCGATCGCGCAGCGTCGGAGCGCAGGAATCGCTGGGCGCGGTCCGTCATGAAATCGGCCCGGTAGCGGTTCTCGAAATGGATCGCCTTGCCGTCGCCGTCGTAGAGGTCGCCTTCGTAAGCATGGCTGGTCCACTCCAGCTCGTTGGCGCCTTCCCAGAGGTCGAGAAATCCCCCGCGGTGCTGCGGCGTCACCGGGCCGCGCGTGGCCAGCGGCGGGATCCGAACCGCCGGCGCCGCCCCGCGCATGTACGGCGAAGTCGGACCCGGCGTGGGCGGCGAACCGGTCTGCGAGGCCGGTTCATCCGAGGGTCGCGAGAGGTGCCACTTGCCGATGTAGTTGGTGGAATATCCTGCCTGCTTCAACACCTTTGGGAAGGTGACCGCATCTTCGGCGAGCCCGATCCCATTCCGCCACACCCCGTGCTTCGCCGGATACGTGCCGGTGAAGATGGTGGCGCGCGCCGGGGCGCAGACCGGCTGGTTCGAGAACGCGTTGCGGAAGAGCACGCCTCGCGAGGCCATCTGGTCCAGGTTGGGCGTCAGGTTCATGGGGTTCAGACCCATGGCGCCGATGCAATCCCAGCGAAACTGGTCGCTGATGACCAGCAGGATGTTCGGCCGCGGGGCGCCCGCCGGGGTCTGCGCCGCCGCCGCCGCCAGCGGGAGAGCACCCAGCAATTGCCGGCGCGACGGCTGATGAGTGGACATAGGAACTCCGATGGTGAGTGTAGCATCGGGCCTCAGCCTGCTACAATTCGCGCTCAGGAGCACCTTATGCAAATCACCTCGCGTGTGATCTGTCTCACCGTTCTGGGCGCATGCCTCAGCTTCGCCCAAGCCCAACCGCCCGCCCAGGGAGCCGGCCGCGGAGGCCGCGGCGCCGCGCCGGCCGCACCGGCGCGCACCGGAAAGAAACACATTCTGGTGATCGGCGCCGCCAAAGGCTTCGAGCACGATTCCATCCCCGTGACGATGGCGAACGTGTGGAAGATGGGCCACGACACCGGCCTTTGGGAGGCGTACCTGCGCACGGACACGGAGCTCCTCACCAGGAAGAACCTGGAGCGGAACACCAAGACCCTGCCTTATTTCGACGCGGTGGTTTTCGCCAGCCCGACCGGCGAGATGGACCTGGATGATTCGCAAAAGGCCGACCTGCTTTCTTTCATACGCGACGAAGGGCATGGGTTCGTCGGAGTGCACGCTTCCGCGGACTGCAATTACCAGTGGGCCGACTACGGCCTGCTGGCCGGCGGCTGGTTCGATCAGCATCCCTGGAACACGTTCGACGCGCCGATCATCCTCGAAGACCCGGACTTTCCGGCCACCCGCCATTTCCCGAAGGCGTTCGTCAAGCGCGATGAAATCTACCAGTTGAAGAACTGGTCGCGCGACAACGTGAACGTGCTATTGCGGCTGGACGAGACCAAGCTGAATTACGACAACAACCCGCGGGTGCATCGCGCCGACCGCGATTTCGCGGTGGCATACGCCAAGATGTTCGGTAAGGGGCGAGTGTTCTATTCGACGCTCGGACACACGAACGAGGCATGGGACGATCCGGACATCCAGAAGATGTACTTCGAAGCGATCCGCTGGGCGCTCGGGATGACCGAAGGCAGCACGACGCCCCACGCGAAGCGATAAGCCCGCATTTGGTACGATGCGAGACTATGAAGGTTTTTCGTCTCGCAACGATCCTCGTCTTTCCTTTGCTGCTGCTGGCGCAGCAGGTCGATCTTGTCAATCAGCTTCGCTTCCGGCAGATCGGGCCGTTCCGCGGCGGGCGCGTCGTCGCCGTAGCGGGCGTCCCGTCGCAGCCGAATGTGTACTACTTCGGCGGCGTCGGAGGCGGGGTCTTCAAGACCACCGACAGCGGCTTGAGCTGGGTGCCGATGTCCGACGGGCAGTTCAAGACGGGATCGGTGGGCGCGATCGCCGTGGCGGACTCCGACCCCAACGTCGTCTATGTGGGAATGGGCGAGGCCTGCGTGCGCGGCAATGCCACCCATGGCGATGGCGTCTACAAGTCGGTGGA
>DATJYJ010000135.1:0-10166 GCA_035578025.1 Verrucomicrobiia bacterium | reverse complement strand
ATTTTCCCCGGGGGGATGCTGATGATGATGCTGGTCGATTCCCGGGAATTCCAAATTGACGAAACGAACTGAAGATGAGGAAAGCGATGAGGACCAACACCATGAAAGCTACCCTGAATACAGTGGTACGAGTAGCGTGTCTCCTGCTGTTTGGCGCAACGGTCGCAATGGGCCAGCAACAAGTGAACCTCAGCGCAGGCCCGGCGACGGCAACGCTGCCAGACGGTTCGGCAGTGCCGATGTGGGGCTACACGTGCGGCGCGGCGGCGAGCGGTTCCAGCGCGACCTGCGCGGCGCTGAATCCCGCAGTGGCCGCTGGGAGTTGGTCCCCGGTTGTCATCACAGTTCCCACGGGACAAGGGCTGCAGATCAATTTGACCAATAATCTGACGTTCGCGGGCGGCGGAGTTCCCACGTCGATCGTGATCGTCGGCCAAGTGGGTGGTGGGTTGGGCGATGCGACCCAACGTACGATCACAGCGCCTCCAGATCACAGCAATGCCCAGCCACTGACCTGGCCGATCGCAGCCGACGCACCTGGCGCGCCTCTCACCGGCGTGGGCACTCCGCCGGTGCAAGGACCGCGCGTGCAGTCGTTCAGCACGGAAGTGGCGGCTGGCACCACGGCGAATTTGACGTGGTCGAGCCTCCGCCCCGGAACCTACTTGATTGAATCCGGCACGCATCCATCGATCCAAGGACCGATGGGATTGTACGGAGTTCTTGTGGTTACGACCGCTCCATCTGGCGCAGTTGCGGGAACAGCTTATCCTGCCCCTAACACAACTACACCGGCCGTCAGTTACAGCGCCGAAATTCCCATGGTGTTCAGCGAAATTGATCCAGTGCAGAACGCCGCAGTCAACGCAGCAGTGAATACAACTGGATTCAGCGAAACCGCGGTCTGGTCCGGCAAGGCCGGCGCGTGCGGCGATCCTACGGTCCACAGCTGCTATCCCCCGGCAGTGAATTACACGCCTTTGTATTACCTGATTAACGGTGTCGCGTTTGATAAGACGAACCCGGCGGGATCGGTGTTCGCGGCGGCGCCCACAGGAGTGACTTCGGGAACCGTGTTAGTTCGCCTGGTGAACGCGGGTCTGCGCATGCACGTTCCTTCCATCGTCGGAGCTCAAACGACCCCCGCGGTAGTGGCGTCGGGACTGACGGCGGCGGCGACTTCGGGGTTCAGCCTGGTGGCCGAAGATGGCAACCCGGTGCCCGGAGTCTCGCGCATACAAAGCGAAGTGTTCATGGCCGCGGGGAAAACGTATGACGTGATGATCAATCTACCGGCGACCGGTGCACCCGCGCTTCCCATCTTTGACCGCGAATTGAGCCTGTCAGCAAATGGCTCGGCCCGCGACGCCGGCATGCTCGCGTACATCGGGGTCAACGGTGCAACGACTTCGGCGCCGGCCGCGACCTCCAGTCTCGGCACGATTCAAACCTACTACTGCATTCCTGGCGTAACGCTGTCGATTGCGGATCCCGCGCAAGGCGTTCTTGCTGGCGCGACGAATATCGATGGGGTGGTTCTATCGACCTCAAAATTAGCAAATGCAACCGACTCCATCGCGCTGAGCCCGAATGGGACGTTTACGTATGCACAAGTCGGCACCAACAAGTCGTGCGGCGGCATGTTCACGTTCGCTGTAAATGGAAAAACGACAACCGGGACCGCTACGATCGCGCAATGCAACACGTCCACAACCTGCGAGACTGGTGCTCCGACGGCTAACAATGACACCTACACCAGCCCTGTAGCCAGTTTCCTTCATGTGGGCGCGCCTGGCGTCCTCGCGAACGACACCGACCCGGCTGGGCATCCGCTCAGCGCGATCAACTTGACAGGAATGACGGGCGGCACGGTCACACTGAATCCCGACGGATCGTTCTCGGCCGTTCCCGCGACGGCGCCAACGGCAGGTCAGACGGCTCAGGTGAGTTTCCAATACACGGCGCAGAACTCGCAGAAAACTTCGAGCGCAGCGGCCACGGTGACGATCACGTTCAACGGCGGTTCCGGCTTGAACGTGACCGTGTTGGATGGAAAAGATCTCAAGACGACGATTAGCGACTATCGTTGGATCATTGAGGAAGACCGGACGTTCTATGTGAACCCCAAGTGTACCCAGAACCCACCGCCGAGTGGCTGTCCGACGGCGACTTACCAGGGTCTTGGAACGACTGGAATCGTACCGACGTTCGGAACGAACTTCCACACCAGCAGCATGCCGGTGGTCGCAACGGGGTGCACGGGTCCGCTTTCGTGCGAATCCGGGCAGACGATGGTCGATCCATCGACGGGGAACCACGTTCCAGCAGTGTGCGACGTTGGTAATGGTGCGTGCCGAGTCGATACGACGGGCGCCGGCTTCACGGCGACACTCCCGAGTTCGGTGCAACTGGATCCGACAAAGCGCTACTACATCTCCGTGTTGCCGGGAGACGCTGCCAGTCCGTTTATCGGAGCGAACCTCAGTGCACCAACGAACTGCGCAAAAGGCCCGTATAACACGGATGGTAGCCTTAATACGGATTGCGGCCACGGTATGGGAGGCGCGCCAGTCGCCTGCATCCCGGCAGCGGGAGCAGTGCAATGCAGCTCGACCGACAGCTTCCCGGCGGTGACGGTGGTCTCAGAGCCGACGCCGCTTCCGCCAGCTAAGTTGTCGGTCTTCGTATTCGAAGACGACTTCCCGCTGAACGGCGAGCACGATGCGAGTGGCGGTATCGACATTCTGGCTCCCAACGAGCCCGGATTGGGCAGTTTCCAAATCACATTATTTGACGATGCCGGCGGCACCGGAGATGCAACCGGCCAGCCGACTTACGACATGTTCAACCAGCCGCTGTCCAACAGCCTGGCGGGAACGATCGACCCGGCCACACAGTTGGATGCGTGCCCGGTGTCTTCGGAAATCACGTCGAATATGCTGACGCCCGGAGCGAACCAAGGTGCGATCGCGGGCATCACCGGCATGATCGTGACTTGCCCGAAATATGAATCGGATGGCCTGACCCTTTCGCCACTGGCTGGACAGGCAGTCATCGCCAACTTGTACCCCGGGCGGTATGGCGTGGTGGCCACCCCCAACGCAGACCGCATTGCGCGGGGCGAGGAGTGGTTGCAAACGAACACGCTGGACGGCCAGAAGGCGCATGACTCCTTCTTGCGCGTCGGCGAGCCGAGCTACTTCCAGGAGTTTGGTCCCGCCTCGTGGCACGTCACGATTGGATTCGCGAGCCCCACTGTCATCAACGCCCGCAAGGCCGGCGTCTGCGGTGGCACGGATCCAAACATCACTGGCAGCAACTGCAATCACACAGTCACAGGCATTGTGACAACGGAACGGATGAGCCGCACGCCCGACGAACGCTTGTACAGCAGCGGAGACAACAGCAGTTTCTCGTTCACACAGTGCTTTGTCAGCCTGGGTGACACCGACGGCGAAGACTTTGCCTTCACCAAGTGCGCCAGCGACGGCTCCTTCACACTGTCCGGCATACCGGACGGCAACTGGCGAATCACCGTGTTCGATCAGTGGAACGACATGTTGGTTGACGGACTCTCGACGCCGGTGGGCCTGGGACCCGGCTACGGTCTGTGCACCGGTCAAGGCTCAACGTCTAGCACTTGCAACATGGGCCAGATTGCCATGAACCAGTGGCAAGCCAATATTTACACGACGACGTTCTTCGATGCGAACGGCAATGGCGTACGCGATGGCAACGAAAGCGGTCTGGCCTTGGTGTCGACCAACATTCGGTTCCGTGACGGCAGCTATTCGAACTTCAATAATACGGACCTGAATGGCTATGCCGGGTTCAACGAAGTATTCCCACTGTTCAGCTGGTACGTCGTAGAAGCGGATACCACGCGGTACAAGAGCACGGGCACTCACGTTGTCTATGACGCCGGCGGTCCCTCCGACGGAACACCCGGTGGTGGAACTTCAACCATCGCCCAATTCAAGGCCAACACCACAGAGCAGATTCCGGTTCCGGCAAACCTACGAGTACCGGGCGCGTTCTATTGCGCAACGGCGGATTGTAGCGACGCTCCAGCACCCTTGGCACCCGGCGGAAGCGGTGGGACAACCGGTCGCGTTGACCCCGCGATCCCACACCCGTACGGAGCAACCTACGGATGGCAGGGCTTCTCTGGACAGAATTCGTTCCTCGAGTTTGGAAAGAAGCCTTTCGCCCCCGGCGAGAATGGAGGCATCCATGGTCACGTCGTCTATGCATCCACGCGGCCATTTGACGATCCGAGTTTGCTACTGCAACTCAGCTGGGAACCACTCGTTCCAGGGGTGACCGTTAACCTGTATCAGGAGACAACCGCTGCCGACGGCACCAAGGCTCTCAAATTGGCGGATACCACGACGACCAGTAGCTGGGACGACTGGGCACAGGGATTCCGAACAGATGGCGTTCCCAATATGAACTGCCCCGGCCAAGGTAGAGACACAGGTACGAATGCGGATCTGTTCTTCTTCTCTTTGTACAACCAACCGAACTACCTCGACTTCTACAATTCGTTACACGGAGGACCGGCTCCGACAGCGCTGCCAGCCAATTCTCAGTTCAAGTGCTATGACGGTATGCACAACTGGAACCAGTTGCAGCCCGCACCTTATGACGGTATGTACCGCTTCCCGAGCATCACCAGCATCAACCCGTCGACCGGGAAACCAGCCGGCACAAATTGTTCGATTTGCACTGGCACGGACAGCGACGGCAATCCGATGCTCCCGACGGGCACCTACGTCGTCGAAATCGTGGTTCCTTCGGGCTATGAGCTTGTGAAGGAGGAAGACAAGAACATTCTGATCGGCGACAACTACATCGCGCCGGCGACTGTTCAATTCCCGGGCTTGGGGTCTGCCATCTACATTTTGCCGGACCAGGCGGCAATCGGAGCGACCTACAACCCGTATAACAGCCAGAACCCAACCCAGGACCTCGGACGACCCACATTGCCACAAGGTGAAGGCGACACGGGAAGCGTCGAGCAATTTTGGCCCTGCGTCGGCGCATCGCGGATCGTGCCAGACTACATCAGTCTGTATCCACAATCGCAAGAAGTGGCTCCGTTCGCGGGAGCGACGCGGAATCTGTGCGACCGCAAGGAAGTGATTGTCTCGGACCAGGCTTCGTCTCTGGCAAAGTTCTACATTTTCACTTCGACCCACAAGGCGGCGCACTTTACGGGTGTGATCACCGACGACTTCACGTCGGAATTCGATCCGTTCTCGCCGCAATTTGGCGAGAAGTTCTCGCCGGCGAACATGCCGATCTCGTTCAAGGACTGGAACGGCATCGAGGTCTCGCGCGTGTATAGCGACCAGTGGGGCACGTACAACGGGCTCACTTACTCGAGCTGGGAAGTCAATCCGCCAAACCCGACGGGGTATGCACCGACGATGATGGTGACGTGCATGAACGACCCGGGCAACGGACCGAGCCCCGATCCCTTGTTCAACCCGCAATACAGCCAGTTCTGCTACGAAATTCCGTTCATGCCGGGCCAGACCCAGTACATGGATACCCCGGTGGTTCCGACGTCGGCCTTCGCGGGCGCGGGATACAACAACCCCGACTGCGATTACGCGGACGGCACGCCTGCAATCAAGGAAGTGGATGGCGATGCGATTGGACCCTACGTCAAGACCAGCGGCGCACGGACGATCACGATCACTTCGCTCGGTTCCCAGAGCGTGTTTAACTACGGCTACTCTGGGCCTTCGGCCACGACTGCGCCGTACAACCAGAAGACGGTGACGCGGAACTACGGTTTCGGCGGTCAGCCGTCAAACTGCCCGACTATCGGCGCATGCCCGAACGTAACGGTGGGCGGAGTACCGCTGCAGAATGTGTCATGGAGCGACGAAAAGATCAGCGGAACCGTGCCAACGACAATTCCCAGGTGCTTCGCGCAGATGAGCCAGTACGGAGGCGACCAGAACACTCGATGCGGCCAGTTGGTCATCACGGCCGCCAACGGCAAGCAGTCAATCGACAGCATCACCGTCACTATGGAAAACAAGGCGCCAACACACGTGCTGGCGAACGGGACCATCCAGGCGGCAATTGACGGGGCGCATCCTGGCGACTTGATCATCGTAGATCCCGGCGTTCACAACGAACTGGTGCTGATGTGGAAACCGGTGCGGTTGCAGGGTGTCGGCGCGGTCTCCAGCATTATCAATGCAAACACGCACCCGGCTGGAAAGCTGGACGCGTGGCGAGCGCGCGTGAATTGCCTGTTCGGATTGGCACTGAATGGCCAACCCTACAGCACACCAGGTCACCTGGTTCCTGAACCCGGGTTCGAAACGCCTGGCGATCCGAACTTCGGAAAATCCGAACCGCTGAATCCGTACGATCCGTCGAATACGTACACCTGCGGCGGTTGGACCGACTTCAACGGTAGTCCAAACAACCCACAGGTGGATCGCATCCCGCTGGAAGGCATTCTGGGATGGGACACACTGGTCAACGGCAACCTCGCACAATTGCTGCAAGAGCCTTCACTGATGGGCGCGTACGAAGGCGCAGGCATCACGGTCCTCGCAAAGGGCGTGCGCTACCCCGCGGGTGTTGAGATCTTTGGCGGCGGCAAGGACACGGCGGCCGGGTCCAACATCGCTCACGAAGGCCAGTTCCCCGAGACGTCAACCCAAGGTACGAACCTGTTGACGAACCGGGCGGCGGATTGTTCCACCTCCGGCAACGTGACGACCGGCTACAGCAGCAACTTCCTGTGCAACCCGTCGCGAATCGACGGATTGTCAGTTACAGACGCCTCGCAGGGTGGCGGCGGTATCTTCGTCCACGGCTGGGCGCACAAGTTGGAAATTTCCAACGACCGCGTCTACAACAACACCGGCACCTTGACCGGCGGTATTGTGATCGGTCAAGGCGAGTCTCCGGACGCACTGATCGCCGGGAACAACGGTGACCCGCTGGCCGGAAATGGCGGATATGGCGGTTTCGACCAGCAGCCATGGACTTGCCTGCCGGGAGCAGTGACGTTCAACAACGGCGGAAACGGCATACTTGGCGCGCAGAACGCAAGCTTCACATCTGTCGGTATTCCGGATGGAGCAGAAGTGCCCTTCTGCTACAACGTCGGCGTCAACGTCCACAACAACTATGTCACTCGAAACTCGTCGATTGGAGACGAAGTCTTTTCGGGAACACCGGCGGGAGCGGGCGGTGTGAGTTTCTGCACAGGCTCGGACTACTACAAGTTCAACTACAACTGGGTATGCGGGAACCTGAGCACCGGCGACGGCGGCGGTGTAGCGCATATCGGGTTCAGCTACAACGGCGACATCGAGCACAACACGATCGTCTTCAACCAGAGCACCAACCCGACGATTCCGACTAACGGTGGCGGTCTCATCATCATGGGCGCAGCGCCGGATAGCAACTCGGCAGCGCTCGGCGGGGCGGAATGCGGAGCAGTGACGGACGTCGACTGCGCGCCAGGCCTCAGCGACGGCACCGGTCCGAACCTTGTGGTCAACGCAAACCTGATCATGGGGAACGGCGCGGAGAGTGGGAGTGGCGGCGGCCTCCGGTTACAGGACGTAAACGGAACGGAAGTGCCGGTGTTCCCGAACGGCTCCACGACTGTGACGCGGGCGGATGTTGCGCCAATGTATGGAGGCCCAACACCGCCGGGGAACAGCCGGTTTACCACAAGCACGAGCTGGACGCGTTGGAACAACGTGCAGGTGACGAACAACATCATCGTGAACAACGTGGCGGGATGGGACGGCGGCGGCGTTTCGATGCAGGATTCGCTTGCTGTCCGCTTCATCAACAACACCGTCGCGTCGAACGACTCAACCGCATCGGCCGGCCCGCTGTTCAACACGTTGGGTGCGCCGAACGCCAGTGCGCCCGGGTGCACCGGCGGCTCCAATAGCAACGCAACCAATTGCACCAACTCGGGTGCAACCGCGTCCTCGCCGCAGGTGGCTGGTTTGGTGACGATGCAGAACACAGCGGGCTTGAGGGGCGTGTTGAGCGGAGTCTCCGTAACATGCCCGTCCGGCAACGGCACAGGCACAAACTGCCGCAACTTCTCCGTACCCGATATGTACAACAACCTGTTCTGGCAGAACCGCTCGTTCTACATCGGAGTCGGTTCGCTCGGAACAGGAACAGAGAATCAGCAAAATGTGGTGGCCTTATACGCCATGTCCGGTACACCCGCGCCGAGTCAGGCCGTTACGGGCGGGTGCCCGACCGGCGTGAGCTACTGGGACATCGGTGGCCGCGGCGACACGGGACCTGGCAACCACGCTTCAGGAGTCACGCTCTCGCCGAACTACTCGGTACTGACGAGCAGCTCAGAAGCCGGAAACGGAACGAACGTACTGGCGGGGACGAATCCTGAGCTGGTCAGCCAGTATTGCAACGGCTCGCGCGTACCACCGGAAAATGGCGGACTGGGCTACAACGTGCCAGCCGGCATTTCCGATGCGACGGTGCCGAACCCCATCTTTAACCTGACCCCGACGGCCACCGTCGACGAGGGCAACAACTGGATCAACATCAGCTGGGGCCCATTGGCTCTGGTGAATCCAGCCACGACCGCAGTTCTCGGAAACTATGCGCTGCGGTCAACCTCGCGCGCGATCAACGCCGGTGAGTCCGGGTCGAGTGGCATCGGCTTCCCACCGAGCACGGACTACTTCGGGAATCCACGGCCATCCGGTGGAGGCTACGACATCGGCGCAGTCGAATTCCAAGGGACACGGTCGACGACGCTTAGCGTCACGCCGACGTCGCTGGCATTCGGCAATGTGACACTCCACAGCACGAGCCCCGTGCAGACGCTCACATTGGAGAGCGGAACGGCGGCAACAAACATCAACATCGTGGTCACGGCTCCATTCGCCCGGTCGGGCGGCAATTGCCCCACCGCTACGCCGAACGTACTGGCCGCCAACAGCTCGTGCACGATTAATATCGTGTACAGCCCGACGACGGCAGCGGCTTCGACTGGCACTGTGACAATCACTGCCGCCACTGGCGGTCCGGTTGCCGGCTCGCCGGTAGCGTTGACAGGCACAGGCGTGGCACAGGTGAGCGTGACGCCCACGGTGCTGAGCTTTGGCAGCGTGCAAGCCGGCCAAGTCAGCCCTGCCCAGTTCGTGACCTTGACGAACGGAACCACAGCGGCGATCAACACCATCGCGGTGGCGTTCTCGTCAACGACACAGTTCTCAGGGACGACGGGCGGCACTTGCGGCACGGCACTCGGCGCAGGTCTATCCTGCACCATCGGCGTGGTATTCCATCCGACGACCTCGGGTGGCCAATCCGCCGAGTTGACAATCACGTCGAGCGCGACCGTTGTCGGATCCCCTGTGGCCCTCGAGGGCACGGGCTTCATCCCGACAGCGAGCGTATCGCCGGCAAGCCTGGCGTTTGGCAACTGGGCGACGGGGCTCACGAGCCCGAGCCAGATGGTGACAGTGACGAACACTGGCACATCGACTCTCACAGGCGGCACGTTCACAGCAACGGCGCCGTTCCACGTGATCGGCACCGGAACCACCTGCGGCGGCACATTGGCCGTAGGAGGCTCCTGCACGGTTGCGGTGGACTTCGCGCCGACGGCAGCGGTCGCTTCCAATGGAACACTGACCGTGGCGTACACCGGTGCGACAGTAACTCCTCCAACGGTGACGCTGACCGGAACAGGCGTGGCGACACGGGCAACCGTCTCGGTCTCGCCGAATCCGTTAACAATCACTCTTTCCAGCGGCACTATCACTGGGACTGGCACTGTCACACTAACCAACACCGCACCGGCAACGGGATCGCAAATGACCGTTACGAATGTCGCGGTGAGCGGCGGATCGCCGGTGACCTACATCTTCAACGCGGTCCTCGGCCAAGATCACTGCACTAATGCGACGCTGGCGCCGGGAGCATCCTGCACCGTGGGTGTTCGGTTCACAAACGTTCTCTCACCGAGAGGCGTGAATCGAGCTGGCACCATCACCTTTACCGATAACGCCACTGGTTCGCCGCAAACTGGCAACCTGGTGGGTCACGCTAATTAACTCACGGTGTTAGAATCGCGACGGGGGCTGGCGTTCAGCGCTGGCCCCCGTTCTTCATCTCTGACGAAG
>DATJYJ010000134.1:0-2219 GCA_035578025.1 Verrucomicrobiia bacterium | reverse complement strand
CACGTCGCGCGCGCCCGCCGCGGCATTGTCCTCCGCGCCTTCCACGGCTTCCGTGAGTGCGCGCCGCCCGCCCGCGATGAGCGCCACTACCATTCCGCGCGGCACGCCAAACGTCGGGGGACATTCCGCGGCATCGAGCGCCGCCAGCCGCCCGCTGGTTCCCGCGCCTACGTAAATAAGCCGCCCGCCGCGCCGCAGCGCCTCTTCGATGGCGTCCACCGCCTCCGCTATCTGCGGAATTGCCCGCGCCACGGCGCCCGCCACGCCCGCGTCCTCGCGATTCATCGCCCGCAGCATCTCGCGCGTCGGCCGCAGGTCAATCCCCCGCGTCCGCGGGTTTCTTTGCTCGGTCGCCGGGCGTTGTATGGACCGTTTTGGCATACCAGGGCTAATTCGCAGGCTTCAGGCCGAGCGCGGCGAAAATCGCGTCGTGGACGTTCAGGCGCAACAATGCGGACTTCTGGCCCGATAAGGGCGATAGCCCGTGTGGGGTTCCTGGCTCCCACGCGATTGTAATCACCAGTTCCTGCGCCGGGTCAATCCAGAGTGACGTCCCATCGGGCGAGGCGGAGCCAAACGCATCCTTTGAGAAATATTTTCCTGGCGCGGGCGCGACGTCCCATCCCGGCGTAAAGACACGCTCGCCGGACGATTCCCGGACCAGAAACTGCCGCTCCACTGCCGTGTTCATCAGCCTGCGACCCGCGTAGAGGCCGCCGTTCAGCCAGATCTGTCCCACCACGGCCAGTTGATTCGCTCGGGCCTCGATGGCTGCCCATTGCGCTTCGTCTTTTCCCTTCGGAGGGGTGGCCAGTGCTGGCAGCGGGCTTCCGAACAGCAGCATTCTGGCGGCTTCCGGCGCCAGGTGGCCTGTCATAGTTTCGAGAATTTGTGAGGCGAGAATGGAGGATGCACTCCACTGCGGCAGGCCCCCATTGGATTCCCACGGTGGTTTCTCGTCCCAAAGTGGTTTCTCGTCCCACACTCTGGACGGCGGCCGCTCGATCTTCAGCTCGGGAGGACGTTCTAGGAGTTGACGCAGCGTCAGTTCGCGCCAGCCTTGGATGCGCGGCCACACCGAAACTCCAGCTAGAATAGTGGCCAGCGGTGATTCGAGCGCCAACTGCTTCGTTTGCACCAGTCGCGCAATCGCCGTGGTGAGTACCGCCGTGTCCAGTGGCAAGTCACGGCGCGGCCATTCAGGTGGAAGCATCTCGGGAGTCGCAACAACATCAGTTGCCGCCGCCCCCAGCTTTCCGAACCGGCGTTGAAAAAGGTGTCCCCGGTACGCAACAGCGAGGACGCCACCCACCTGGTTCAGATCCGCGTGATTCAGCATCGCTACGACAGGCTTCAACTGCTCGTCCATCTCCGCAGAAGCCGGCTGCAGCGTCAGCGGAATCGCCGCAGTGGCCATTCCATCACCCACCTTCAAGGCATGCGGCGCCGCGCCCGGCAGGCTTACCGGTAGCCTCCCGCCCACGGCAAAGGTTCCCAGCAGCGCCTGCGCCGCGGCGCGCTGCGCCACGTCCTGCACGCTGAACGACGCGAGCCACGTGGTCGCTTCCGGAAAACTCTCCATCAGGTATGGGCTGCCCAGCCCGACCATGATCACAGGCTTTCCGGCTTTCAGCAGCGCGTGAATCATTTCCAATTCGTCCGTCGGCAGACCGATCGTTCCTTTGCGGTCGGCCACGCGCACGGTCATCGCGCAGATGGCCAGGTCGTAGCTGTCCGGGGATGGCAGGTGCGTTTCTTCCGCGCGGAAATATTTCGTATCCACGTGCAGCGAATCTACGTTGTCGAGCTGCGCGCGCAGCTCGCGCTCAAATGGCTCCGCCGGTGTCGTGTCCGGGTCCGCGGAAACGGCCAGCAGGAACACACGCTTCGTCGTCCGCGGATCGAGCGGCACGAGGCCCGCATCATTCCGCAGCAGCGTCACGCCCCGGACTGCGATGTCCGCGGCGGTGGCAAGAAACTCGGGCTGCCCGAACACGCTGCTCAATTTGTCCACGTCCACTTCGCGTTGCTTGTAGAGTCCCAGGCGCGCCTTCGCTTCCAGAAGGCGGCGCACCGCATCGTCCAGGCGCGACATGGGCACCCGCCCCGACTGGATCGCGTCGCGGACGGACGACAGTGCCGCATCCGTCACCGGCGAAAGCAGCAGCACGTCCGCGCCGGCCAGCAGCGCGCGCACGGCGACCTCGCCCGGCGGAAAT
>DATJYJ010000133.1:0-4302 GCA_035578025.1 Verrucomicrobiia bacterium | reverse complement strand
CTGCGGGGCAGGTCGGAAACCTGCCACCCGATTGGCAGCCGTTGCGCGGGGCGGCGGGTCGAATCGCGGAGAATATGGCGGCCAGCGTGACGATCCCGCTGGCAACATCGCAGCGCACCATCGCCGTCAAGGTGATGGACGAAAACCGGCGCATCATCAACCAGCACCGGACGCTCGTCGGACGGAGCAAGGTTTCCTACACGCACCTGCTGGGATGGGCGGTGATCCGGGCTCTGGAAGAGCAGCCGGGCATCAACCACGCGTATGCCGAGAGGGACGGCCAGGCGTACCGCGTGACGCACAAGGAAGTGAACCTGGGGATCGCGGTGGACGTCGCGGGCAAGGAAGGCGCGCGCAGCCTGATGGTGCCGAATATCAAGAACGCCGGCGGACTGAACTTTCAGGAATACGTGACGGCGTTCGACGACCTGGTATCGCGGGCGCGCAGCGGGAAGCTGACGCCGGCGGATTTCCAGGGGACCACGATCTCGCTGACCAATCCGGGGACTGTGGGGACGATGTCGTCGAACCCGCGGCTGATGGTGGGGCAGGGTGCGATTATCGCGGCGGGGGCGATCGATTATCCGGCGGAATACCAGGGGGCGGCGAACGAGACGCGCGCGCTGCTGGGCATCAGCAAGGTGATGACGCTGACGTGCACGTACGATCACCGGATCATTCAGGGCGCGGAGAGCGGCATGTTCCTGGGCCGGGTGCAGGCGCTGCTGGACGGCGCCGACGGCTTCTACGAGGAGGTTTTCAATCACCTGCGGATGCCGCACCAGCCGGTGCGCTGGGAGACGGACCGCAATCCGGCGCTGCCGGGGGTGAACGCGGCGCGCTACGCCGAAATTGCCAAAGAAGCGGGGATCATGCAGATGATCAACGCTTACCGGGTGCGCGGGCACCTGATCGCGGATCTGGATCCGCTGGGCGCGGAGCCGAGCTATCATGCCGAGCTGGATCCGGAGACGTACGGGCTGACCATTTGGGACCTGGATCGCGAATTCCTGACGGGCAGCCTGGGCGAGGCGATCGGCGAGGGGGCGCCGAAGGCCGTGGCCACGCTGCGCGAGATCCTGGAGACGCTGCGGCAGACGTACTGCGGCAAGATCGGCTGCGAGTACATGAACATCCAGGTGCCGGAGCAGAAGCGCTGGCTGCAGCACCGGATGGAGCCGCAGGCCAACAACTGGCCGCTGGACCTGGACACGCGGCTGCGCATCCTGCACAGCATCATCAAGGGCGAGGAGTTCGAGCATTTCCTGCACTCGCGGTTCGTGGGCCAGAAGCGGTTCGCACTGGAAGGCGGCGAGACCGCGCTGGCGATTCTGAACGAGATCCTGGAGCGCGCGGCGGCGCAGAACGTTCACGAAGTGGTGATGGGAATGGCGCACCGCGGGCGGCTCAACGTGCTGGCGAATACGGTGGGCAAGGACGTCAAACAGATCTTCAGCGAGTTCGAGGGCGAAATCGATCCGGGCAGCACGCAGGGCTCGGGCGACGTCAAGTATCACCTGGGCGCGACCGGCGTGCGGAAGACCGCGAGCGGGCGGGAGATCGTGGTGTCGGTGTCGCCGAATCCGAGCCACCTGGAGGCGGTGGATCCGGTAGTGGAAGGGATCGTGCGGCCGAAGCAGGACCGGCTGGGCGACGCGGCGCGGGAGCGGGTGATTCCGCTGCTGATCCACGGCGACGCGGCGTTCGCGGGGCAGGGGGTGGTGGCGGAGACGCTGAACCTCTCGCAGCTCGACGGGTATTCCACGGGCGGCACGATTCACCTGATCATCAACAACCAGATCGGGTTCACGACGCTGCCCGACGAATCGCGCTCCACGCCGTACTCGACGGACGTGGCGCGCGGGGTTCAGGCACCGATTTTCCACGTCAACGGCGACGATCCGGAAGCGGCGATCCGCGTGGTGCAGATCGCGCTCGATTACCGGCAGAAGTTCAAGAAGGACGTAGTGATCGACATGATCTGCTACCGGCGGCACGGGCACAACGAAGGCGACGACCCGAGCTATACGCAGCCGATCCTGTACCGCAAGATCAAGGAGCATGCTCCGGTGGGGGCGCGCTACGAGCAGCGGCTGATCCGCGAGGGCGTGCTCACGGCGGAGGAAGCCAAGGCGATGCGGCAGGAGGTGTCCGCCGCGCTTTCGACGGCCTACGACGCGGTGCAGCAGCGCGCCGAACGGTACGAGCTACAGGAGCTGAGCGCGGTCCAGGTGGACGAGATCGGCAGCTTCTGCCCGCGGACGTCGGTGAACCAGCAGGTGCTGGAGCGGGTGATTCGCGGGACGACGCACTTCCCGGAGAATTTCCACCTGCATCCCAAGCTGCGCGGGTTCGTGGAGAAGCGCCACGAGGCGATTGCCAAGGGCGGCGCCATCGACTGGGCATTCGGCGAGGCGCTGGCGTTCGGCACGCTGGTGCTGGAGGGAACGGCGGTCCGGCTGAGCGGGCAGGACTCGGGGCGCGGGACGTTCAGCCAGCGGCACCTGGCGTTCTACGATTTCGAGACGCAGAAACGCTACGTGCCGATGCAGCACATCTCGCCGGACCAGGCGCGGTTCGACGTGGTGGACAGCTCGCTGAGCGAGTACGCGGTGCTGGGCTTCGAATTCGGCTACAGCGTGGCCGACCCGCTGACGCTGGTGATTTGGGAGGCGCAGTTCGGCGACTTCGCCAACGGCGCGCAGATCATGATCGACCAGTTCATTTCGTGCTGCGAGCAGAAGTGGGGGCAGCCGAGCGGGCTGGTGATGCTATTGCCGCACGGGTTCGAGGGCCAGGGGCCGGAGCACTCGAGCGCGCGCATCGAGCGGTATTTGACGCTGTGCGCGGAGAATAATATGCAGGTGTGCAATGTCACGACGCCGGCGCAGTATTTTCACCTGCTGAGGCGGCAGATGTACGGCGGGAGCGACCGGCGCGGCATGCGAAAGCCGCTGATCGTGTTCACGCCGAAGAGCCTGCTGCGGCATCCGAAAGCGGTCTCGACGCTGCACGACTTCACCAGCGGCGGATTCATGGAGGTGCTGAGCGACAGCGCAGCGAACGATCCGGCGCGGGTGACGCGGGTGGTGTTCTGCTCCGGGAAACTGTACTACGACCTGCTGGCGGCGCGCGACGAGCGCAAAGCGGAGCACGTGGCGCTGATCCGGATGGAGCAGCTTTATCCGTTCGCGGCGGAGCAGGTGCGCGACATCCTGGCGCGGTATTCGCCGACGGCGGAGGTGGTGTGGGCGCAGGAAGAGCCGCGCAACATGGGTCCGTGGCACTTTATGCGGGACCAGTTCCCGCCGCTGCTGGACGCGTCGGGGCGCGAGGTGCGGTACGTGGGGCGTCCGGAGAGCGCGAGTCCGGCGACGGGCAGCGGCAAGCGGCACCAGCAGGAGCAGGCGGAGATCATCAACGACGCGCTGACGCCTGGGGCGATCTCGCAGACCAAGCGGGTGCGGGTGGTGGCAAGAAGGAAGAGGTGAGTCGGTGCGAGACTGGCTGAAATCTCTTTCGCGCGACGACCGGAAGCGGATTGGAGCGGATATTCAGACTGTGGAATTCGGGTGGCCAATCGGCATGCCGGTCTGCCGCCCCATTGGGCGGCGGCCTGCACGAAGTGCGAACGACGCTGGCCCAGCACCGTGTCGCGCGCGTGTTGTTCTATGTGGATGTGAGAATGCGTATGGTGCTGCTGCACGCATTTATCAAAAAGACGCGCAGAACACCTAAGGAAGATCTGGACCTGGCGCTGCGGAATCTTCGGAAGCATCGGGGAGGATTGACATGAAGGCGAAGAAACCATTCGACCACAGCGGATCGAGCTTTGACGATTTTCTGGAGCAGGAAGGCATCCGGACTGAAGTTGAAGCTTTGGCGGCCAAGCGTGTGTTGGCCTGGCAACTCGCGCAGGCCATGAAGCGGCGGCGAAAAACGAAGCAGGCCATGGCGCGGGAACTCCACACCAGCCGGTCGCAGGTGGATCGATTACTCGATCCGAACCATACCGCGATTTCTCTGCTCACGGTGGCGCGAGCGGCAACAGTCCTCGGCAAGCGGGTTACGATCTCGATTTCCGATGTGAAGACCGGGCGGCAGGCGCAGCCGGGCGCCGGCGCCGGACGACTGCCGAAGGCGGTGTGAGCGACCGCGGCCTTGGGGCCTTGAGCCTTAAAACAGCACAGGTGCGTGGTGTTAATCTGAGTGCGGAGAAGCGCGCATGATCATCGGCGTACCGAAGGAAATCAAGGACAACGAAACTCGCGTGGGGCTGGTGCCCAGCGGAGTAACGGCTCT
>DATJYJ010000132.1:0-77107 GCA_035578025.1 Verrucomicrobiia bacterium | reverse complement strand
TGGCCGCGTTCGGTACCGCCGCGGATCTCGACGCACTTCGTTTCGGCCTGACACATGGCCTGTGGTGCGCAGCGTCCTGCTGGGCGTTGATGCTCTTTCCGATGCTGCTGCCCCGTGGACACTTCGTCGCGATGGCCGCAGTCGCCTTCCTGATTCTTGCCGAACGGCTCGAACGGCCAATGTCGCCGGCCTGGCGTTGGCGGGGCCTCGGCAGCGTGAAACGCATCTTGGTCGCGCGGCTTATTCCGGCAGACCTTTGAGATTCCGATTCCGTAACGCGACAAACCGGAGTTGAGCCCCGGCCGCGGTGAACCGAATTAGCCGCTCAATCGGTATCGGGTCTCGGCCAGCCGATAAAGCGGCCTCCAGACCAGCCGATTGATGCACACCACCACCAGGGCCATCACGATCGTGCAGAGCAACAGCACGTTGAACTGCCCTGCGTCGGTGGCCGAGCTGATTTGAGAGCCCAATCCCAGGGTAGTCAGCGTGCGGCCCTTGAAACTGAAATACTCGGCCACGATGCTGGCATTCCAGGCGCCGCCGGACGCCGTCGTGAGGCCGGTCACCAGGTACGGAAAGATTCCCGGCAGCAGCATGATTCGCCATCGGTCCGGCCGGCTGAAGCGGAAGATGCCGGCCGCCTCGCGGAGATCGGAGGGGATCGCCATGGTGCCGGCGATGACGTTGAAGAGAATGTACCATTGGGTGCCGAGCAGCATCAGCAGTATCGATGCGGCACCGAGTCCCCCGTCCAGTTGGATCAGCGCCAGGAGAATTACGGGGAACAAAGCAGTGGCCGGCACCGAGGCAAGAATCTGCGCCACGGGCTGCGCGAAACGTCCGAGTCTGGGGTTCGATCCGATAGCCACACCGGCGGGGACGGCCCACAGCGCGCCGATCAGCAGGGCCGCCCAGACGCGAAGAAAGGTGGCGCTGGCGCCTTTCAGGATCAGCAGAAGCTCGCCGCCGGTGGTGCCGCGGAGCAACAGCAGCGCGCGCACCGCGGCGTACAAGACCAGGGGAACCGCACCCGCCGCGAGGGCCGCCAGAGTCCATCTCCACAACCCCGGTGTCCGCTGACCGCTGTACCCTTCCGGCTGTCTTCCAAAGCGCTGCGTGAGCCGTTCGCCAAGGGGCCGCAAGGTCCGTTTGCGCAGCATGCGGAGCGCGCGGGAACTGCGGATCAGCTGCAAGACCGGCGATTCGGGCGGTGGCGCGCTCTCCACCGTTTCGAACTTGAACTTATCCGACCACGCGATGAGCGGTCTCCACACAAGCTGGTCGATCAGAATCACCACGCCGATCATGGTGGCGATGCCCCACAGGATGGCCGTGGTGTCGCCGGCGCTGGCCGCGGTCTGCAGGTAGGACCCGAGACCCGGCAGGCGAAAGTCCCGCTTGCCGAGAACAAACATCTCGCAGGCCATCAGAAAGAACCAGCCGCCGGCCACGGACACCATGGAGTTCCACACCAGGCCGATCGCGCCGTAGGGCAGCTCGAGCTCGAAAAAGCGCTGCCACGGCGAGTAGCGATAGATGATGGCAGCCTCGCGCAATTCGCGTGGAATCGACTTGAGCGACGAATAAAAGCTGAATGCCATGTTCCAGATCTGCCCGGTGAGGATGAGCAGGATCGCGCCCAGCTCGACTCCCATCTGCCGCGTTGGAAAGAGAGCAATCATGGTCAGCATCACTCCCGGCAGAAAGCTCAATACCGGAATCGACTGCAGGATATCGAGCACCGCGATGAGAAACGTCTCCAGGCGCGGCGCGTGGGCTGCGAAGTAAGCGTACCCGATGGCCAGGATCAGGCTCAGGAAGTACGCCACCGCGATGCGGATCAGGGAATACACTGCGTAGGCGGGCAGCGCCGAGGGCGCAAGCGAAATCCTGGTGACCGGGGTGGCGACGCCCAGCCAATACCGCGCGGTGGTCGCCACGCAGTAAAACCCGGCGAGTATGCAGGCGACCACGACGAAGTCGGCTACCAGCCTCCACGACCGCCCGAACACGGCTGGGAAGGGCGGCAGCCACGTCACGTTCCGACTCCGGCGCCGTTCTCGATGCGGGTTTCGGTCTCCTCCGGTATATAGAACTTCCCGCCCGCGGCATCGTAGTCGAACAGCTCCGCATAGCGGCCCCAATGAACCGCGGTGTCGAGCTGGTGCCGGGCTTCTTCCTCGCTGAAGTGCTCGTCGAGAATGTCGTGGAAGAACTCGTCGGAGAGCGTTTTGTCGGATTTGGAAGCCAGCGCGCGCGTGATCTGGCGGATCAACGTGATCCGGTCGAGCGCGAGGTCCCGGAAAATCTCCTTGCGAGCGGTAATATCGCCATCGGCGAATCGGCGGCCCTCTGCGGTGATCTCGACCTTGCCTTCCGAGACGGTCAGGAAACCGAGCATCGCGCCGGCATCCACAATGGGCAGCAGATCGTCGATCTCGAAGGCGAGATCGTCGGCGAGCGTGTGCATTTCATAAGGGCCTTCGCGTTCCGCGAGAATCTCCAGGAGGCCGGCAATGCCTCCGGGGCGGGCATGAGGCAGCATCTGGTACTGCGGCGCGCCGTCGCTTTTCAGCGGTACCGGCGCTTCGGCGGGCGCGGCCAGGGGGGCTGGTTCCTGCGGGCGCGTCAGCACCTTGTAGATATGGTCTACCAATGCGCTGAACTCGAACGCCTTCTCGTCTCTCGGGTGAGGCATGGTAACGCGAAAGTCGGTGCGGACCTTCCCTGGATTCTTGCCCAGTACGATGATGCGGTCGGCCAGCGACACGGCCTCGTGGATGTTGTGGGTGACGATGAAAATGGCCCGCGTGGGGATCCGCTTCGACTGCCACAGGTCCAACAATTCGCTGCGCAGGTTCTCCGCGGTGAGCACGTCCAGCGCGGAGAACGCTTCATCCATGAACATCACCTCCGGCTCGACCACGATGGCGCGCGCCATCCCGACGCGCTGCTTCATGCCGCCGGAGAGTTCCTTCGGGTAGGCCTGCTCGAATCCGTCGAGGCCGACGACGTCCAGAATGCGCAGGCTCCGCTTGCGCCGCTCGACCGCGCTCATCCCCTTGGCCTTCAGGGCGGCCTCTACATTCTCCAGGACCGTCAGCCAGGGGAACAGCGCGAAGCTCTGAAAGACAATCGAGACATTCGCCCGGCTCTCCGCGAACGGCTGTCCATGCCAGAGGACCTGGCCCGCGGAAGGCTTTGAGAGGCCCGTAAGGATTCGAAGCAACGTGGATTTGCCGGAGCCGGATGGACCCAGCAAGGCCACGATCTCGCCGGCATGGATGGAAATATCCGTGGGCGCGATCACCTGGATCGGTTTGCCTTCCGGCGAAGCGTAGAACTTCTCGATCGCGCGGGCGTCGATGATGGTTTCAGACATCTACCTGGCCCGAACCTGCCTCCATAACGGAGAATTCTAGCAGGCGAGGGGACGGGAGCTGTGTGACAATCCGAATACAATGCCCCATCGCGGGAACTTCCCGGCGGTGCCAAGCGTAACCAGGATCATGAGCTTCGAGAGTTTCGTTGAAGAGATTCAAGTCTTCGGCCGCGACCTGGTGGACAAGGTCCGGGAGTTGATCCACGAAGGCAACGTCCAGCGCATTATCGTGAAGGACGAGCACGGCCACACCTTTATCGAGATCCCGGTGACCGTCGCCGCCGTCAGCGTGATCCTGGCGCCGCTGCTCGCCGCCGTCGGCGCCATCTCGGCGCTGGTTGCGAAGTTCACGATTGTGGTGGTTCGCACCGAGCCCAAGCCCCCGCAAGAACCGCCTGCGGCGTGACGAGCTGGGTGCCCGCGCTATTTGCCGCCGAGGAGGTTGTCCAGGAGGGCCTGCGAAACCGGCCACGTGCCAAGGACTTTCTGGCCTTCGTTGTGAAACGTTCCCGCCGTGAGCAGGCCGCTGAGATCGGCTGGATTGGGTGTCTGGCGCTCCTTCTCGATCAGCTCGCGCAGCAGGGCGGTCACTTTGTTGAGCTTCGAGGCCATGTCGACGGCATCTTCGACGGTCGCGCAACGCACGCTCAGCCTTGCCGAGAATCCTTGCGCCTCCGGCACGGCCCAGAGGGTGACGCCTTCGGCGCGCTCCATGCTGTGAACGAACATCTGCGTTCCGGACGGCAGGTTCTGTCCCGATTTCAAGACCGACGGAGGGATGGTCATCCATAGCGGCGCGCTGGGAAGTTCCGTATCGGGGCGCCGGCTCACGGCACTCATGCGTTCGGCGGCCGATTCCTCCGGGCTGACGGCCAGGGCCATGACGTTTTGCTGCAGCGGGAAAAAGGAAATGCGGCGGTCCGGCGCGCTGCCGACCATCTTGCACACCGCGTTGAGGCACTTGCCGTCCTGGCTGAGTACGTAGGCTTTCAGGGCCTTCCAATCGAAGCGTCCCTTGAGCAGCATGAATTTGCCGGTGGGTGCGAAGGCCGCGATCGCGGTGTCCAGGTCCTGCTGGTAATCGAAATTGGTCTTCTGGACGAAGCCCTGGTATTCCGGATCATGGCCCACGGTGGCGCTGTCGAGCAATTGCAGGATGTGGCGTTGCCTGAGCTGGCTGAAGTCGATAAAGAGGACCACGGCATCGTCGGTGGGCAGCCGCTTGAGCATGGCGGCAGGTGTCATGGTCCGCGAGCGGTACCAGACCGCGCCCCAAAGCATGAGGCCGCAAACCGCGAACACGCCCAGGATCAGCAGCCACGCGCGTTGTCGAGGGGTCACGAATCGAGTATCACACAGCCGCCGCGAGGGGGGCGCGGGCCTCGCGCCACAGTTCGATGTAGGGACGAAGCTCCTGCATGGCACGCCGGAAGCCTTCCAGCGTCAGCGATTGCGCGCCGTCGCTGATCGCCTTCTCCGGGCAGGGATGGACTTCCACGATCAGGCCGTCGGCGCCCACGGCAACTCCGGCACGGCACAGTGCGGGAATCAGACTGCGCTTGCCGGCGGCATGGCTCGGATCCAGGATCACGGGAAGATGCGTCAGCTCGTTCAGCACGGGGACGGCGGAGATATCGCACGTGTTGCGGGTGGCGGTTTCGAAGGTACGGATGCCGCGTTCGCAGAGGATGACGTTGGGGTTGCCGTGCGCCACGATGTACTCGGCCGACATGAGCAGCTCTTTGATGGTCGAGCTCATGCCGCGCTTCAGCAGCACCGGCCGGCCGCAGCCGCCGAGCGATTTGAGCAGCGCGAAATTCTGCATGTTGCGCGCGCCCACCTGCATGCAGTCGGCGTACTCGGCCACCAGGTCGACATCGCGGTCGCTCATGATCTCCGTGATGATGGCAAGCCCGGTGGCTTCCCTGGCCTTGCGGAGGAGTTTGAGGCCTTCCAGTTCCAGGCCCTGAAAGTCATAGGGCGAAGTGCGCGGCTTGAACGCTCCGCCACGCAGCATTTTTGCGCCGGCGGAGGCCACTCCCTCTGCCGTCTCCATGATCTGCTTTTCGCTCTCGACGGAACAGGGCCCGGCCATGACGATGAACTCGCCGGCGCCTACATCCAGCCCGTTGACCGCGATCGCCGAGCGCTGGTTCCGGAACTCGCGGCTGACGAACTTGTAAGGCGCGGAAATGCGGACGGCGCTCTCCACGCCGGGCGTGGCTTCCAGCGATTCCAGGCAGGCGGTCACGTCGCCCACGCCGACCACGCCGATCACCACCCGCTCCTCGCCCTGAATCGAGTGCACTTTGTAGCCGAACTCGCGGATGCGCTCGCAGACGTGGTCGATTTCTTCCCGGGTCGCGTGCTGCCGCATCGAAATGATCATGATCCCTCCCAACAAAAAAACCCACTCCTTCCGGAGTGGGTCGGTCCGAACTCAAGCTTGCGATGCCGTCTAAACCAACGCCACTCTACCGGATCCGGGGATAAGCCCGGAACCGGAACCTAAACCAGTTGGCGAAGGAAAACAACATCTCGCTCAACTATACACGAGATTGTCTGCCAAAGGCAAGTCGGAGGCCGGTTTTACAGGGGTTGCAGACACCACCAGTGCGCGGTGTACGTTACTCAATGACAACTTCCACCGGCGCGCACTGCCGGCTCTCGTTACCGGCCTTGTCGAAGGCGCTCATCGCATACCGGTAGGTCTTTCCGCGCTCGACCGCCCTGTCGGAATAGCTCGGAACGGCGGAAAGCTCGGCGACCTTTTCAAACGGCCCGCCGCCCACGGCGCGGTAGACTCGATAGCCCGCCAGGTCGGATTCGGTGTTCGGATCCCAGCTCAATTCGACCGAGGCTGGACCGGCGGTGGCATGCAGACCCGCGGGAACCGCCGGCGGGAAGGTATCCACGGGCGAAATTGAGATCTGGTCGGACAGGTCGCTCTCGGCGAGCTTGTTGTCTTCCAGTTTGACCACGGTCTGGACCAGATAGGTTGTGCGTTTGCCGAATTCGGCATCGGGATCGGTCCACTCGGGGCGGTCCACGGTGGCGGCGAGAGCGAACTCCTCGACGCCCTCGGGTCTGCGGAAGACGCGGAACTGCGATCCCTGCGCGTGCCAGGTGAGTTTCACGCCGGCCGCGGTCGCCACGGCCGCCAGGTCGGATGGTTTCTGGGGAGGCGCCACCACCGGCACCGCGAAGAAGTTAGACCATCCCGACGCCTTGCCGTTGCGGGCCACCACTCGAACGCCGATGACCACGGACTTGCCGGTCCAGGCCGATGCTGGAATCTCGTAGCGGGCGATGCCGTTCTTCGAAGGAACCTGGGGAATCTGCTGCGCGCTGGCGGCCCACTGATTTTCGTTGAACGGTTCCGAGGGGCCGATGCGGAGATCCAGCTTCACGGGGCGCGGAATGGGATAGTTTTCGGTGGTGACTTGGGGCACCAGGAATTGGGCGATAATCACACCCCCTCGCTGGACAGCGGCCAGGGTGGTGACCCGCGAGGGGACGTTGGCCAGCGGAGGCAGGGGTTCGCCGACATAACCGCATCCGGCCAGCACAACCGCCACGCCGAACGCGCCCACCAGGCTACCAGTCGGCGTACGGAGTCCCATCCAAACCTATCTTATCGGAAGAGCTCTTAACGTCGAAGATACCCGGCTCGGATTGATTCACGCTTTGGCTGGCGTCTTCCATGATGGTGCGCCAGCCCTGGTTGCTTCCGGTCATGGGGTCGACCGGCAGTTTCTGCAGATAGCCCTCGGTGACCAGGTCCTGCAGAGTCTGCGGGGCTTTCTGCTTGTCGTAGGTGTAGTTATCGATGCAGGTACGCAGAGTGAAGAGATTGTTCTTGAGCACCGACTCTTTGGCGCGCAGGATGGAGCGGTTGTAGATGGGAATGGCCATCGAGATGAGGATCACGATGATGGTGACCACCACCATCAGCTCGACGAAGGTAAAGCCGCGAATTCCGCGCTTCGCGCGGCGGGTCACGATGCTACCACTCCGAATAATTGGTGCCATCGGGGGCTTTCTCCTGCGTTTTGCTGTAGACGTCGAAAACGTCCTGGCCGCCCCAGGAGAGGCTCTTAGGGTCGTCCTGGTCGCTGCGCAAGCCCCATTCCGCCTTGCCGGTGAACGGGTCCACCGGGATGCGGCGCAGGAAGCGCATCTTCTTGCCGTCGGGACCGGGAAGCTTGACGCCTTCCACAAGCACGTCGAGACTCTCCGGCCAGTTGTTGGTGCCGGCTTTCTGCGGACCGAGATAGCCGAGGTCGGCCATGTCCTTGTAGCGGTCGATTGCGCTGCGCATCTCGCGGAGAGACGCGACGAGCGCGCGCTGACGTTCGGCGCGGACCTTGGAGCGCGCCAGCGGAACGGCCATCTGGGTGAGCACCAGCATGATCGTGAAGGCCACGATCAGCTCCACCAGTGTCAGTCCTCTCTGATTCCGGCGTTTCATACTTCGCTCACTTCACGTTGATGGTCATCGACGGGGTTCCCGAGGCGACCACGAGCCCCTGCGAATCGCGCACGCTCAAACTGGGCACGCGGATTGCCGCCGTACCCGGAGCTACCGCCTGGAAGACGAGCGTGACCAATACGCCCGATCCCGAACTGCCGGCACTGCCCGGGAGGCGGTTCAGGTTGATCGCGGCCAGTCCGGCGTCGTTCTGAATGTTCTTGGTGAAAACGGGCACCTGGCCGTCGGCGGAGAAGAAATCGCCGCGGCCGACATCGTTGAGCTTGACCACCTTCGGGTCGTACTGGACCTGCAGCGGCGCGGAGACTACGTCCTTTGCGTTCTCGACAATCAACGCGACGGTAATCGACGAACCTGTGCTGGTGTTGACCACCGGCGGCAGGAAGCGGACGGTAGCTCCACCAGCCGGGTTGGCGGTGTCCGGCGTCTGTGCCCGGGGCGTGGTGCCCGCGGTCGCAGTCTCCGGCGGGGCGGTGGCCGGAGGCAGGAGCGGAGGCGCGGCAGGAGCACCGGTACCCGTGGCCGGCGGTTGGTTGGGGGCCGCGGGCGCAACGGGTGCAGCGGCTACGGGCGGAGTCGCGGGCGCGGCGGCAGCCGGCGGCTCTTCCCTCTTCGGCCCCGGGGCGGGTGCCTGCTGGTGTGCCTGGCTTGCCCGGCGGCCATAGGTCAGGTGCACGGTCTGCTGATTGCCCACCGCGATGCCGCGCAGATTCTCTTCGGTGAACTCCGGCCGGCGCACGATGTGCGGGATCAGCGCGATCATGAGCTCCTGCGTTTCGTGGTCCACGCTGTCTCCGCTGAACAGCCGTCCGATGACCGGAATGCTGGCCAGCCCGGCGACTCCGGTCTTGGTCTTCGAATCCTGCACCTTGGTCAGGCCGGCGAGGAGCTCCACCTCGCCTTCCTTCATGCGGATGTCGTGCGAGACCTTGCGCTGGCCGATGATCGGCTGGCTGATGCCGCCCAGGTTGACCTGGCCGGTGACGGCGGAGATGTCCAGATCGACGTGAATGGAAACTTCGCCGTTGTCGTGAACGCGAGTCTGCATCTCGACATTGACGCCGACGTCGATATAGGTGAACTGCGTATTGACCAGGGGATTGATGCCTACGCCGCCGATGCCGGGCTGGAAGCTGCCGGTTGCGGTCGGCTGGCGGTCGCCGATCTTCAGCGTGGCCTTGACATTGTCCACGGCGCGGAGCTGCGGCGACTGCAGCACCTTCGTCCTGGCATCGCTGAGCACGGATTGCAGAAGCGCGTTGGGAATGGTGGTGGCGAAATCCGCGCTGGAGATGTGGCTCAGGTTGGAGAGCGGCACGAGGGTGCCGGTCGTGCTGCTGGTGGTGCCCGAAGTGGTGGTTCCCGTGGTCGTACTGCCCGTGGTCGTGGTGGTGCCCGTGGTCGTGGTGCCGGAGGTGGAAGTGCCGGTGCCTGTACTGGGCTGCTGTACCTGGATGCTGGCTCGCGGTGTGAAGTTCAACGGAATGTTCAGCCCGGTGGAGGCCACCGCGGCGGTCAACTGGCGGGTGTAGACGCTGCTGACTTCCATCGCGATGATGTCCACCACGACCTCGCTCTTGGGCTTGTCGAGATCGTGGAGCAACTTTTCGGCGAGGGCCACCTGGTCGGCGCTTCCCTTGGCGATGATGGCGTTTTGCGCGTTGTACGGGAAGAAGCGCTGGATATCCGCCACCGACCGCACGGCGTTGACGATTTCCTGCAGCTCCTGCGGAGTGCTGACGTTGCTCAGGTAGAAGACCTTGGCCACCTGCTCTTCGTAATCGCGCCGCTTGTTGGGATTGTCCATCGTGATGAAGATGGTGTTCTGCGAAAGCGGCTTCCAGTAGGACTTGGTCAGCACGGCGATATAGTCCAGCGCCTCTTCCAGCGTGGAGTTGGTCAGCTCGACCGAGGAGTTGCCCTTGGTCTGCGGCTGATAATCCGGGTCCCAGAGGACGTTGAGGCCGGCCAGCTTGGCGACGGTCTCGAAGAGCAGCTTGGGAGAGCCGCTCATGCGCAGGTTGATGGGGTCCTGGTTGATGGGTCTGAGCTCGGGAACGGATTGGATACTGTCGATGCGATCGCTGGCGTCCTTGCGCGCGCGGTCCGCCGGGGTGAGAGCGCGTTCGGCGACCGGACTTTCCTTGCCGGTTTCCTGCACGCGCCGGCGCTCGCGCTCGATCATCTCGGTAGTGCGCCGGATCTCCTGCTCGGCGACAATCGAGCCCGGATTGATGGTGAGGGACTTCTGAAATTCAAGAAGGGCTTCGCCGAGCTGCCCCTGGTTGCGGAGTTTCTGGCCCTGGTAGATGTGCGATGCCGAAGTTTGGAAACGGCACTTGTACTCCGCCATCTGGTACGTAATTTCAGCCGGATCTTCGGAAAGGGCCTTGCCGTAGGCTTCGAGCGCCGCGTCCCACTCTTTCTTCTCTTCGTGGGCCTTGCCTTCTGCCAGATACTTGTCGCCTTTGCGGGTTTTGGCCTGGAGCGGCGCCACCGGCGCGGCCAAGGCAGCAGCCACCACGACGGCGACTAAACGGTTGAAAAAAGACATCTTCTCGGTTCCCTAGCCTTCCGAAACGGCTGTGCTAAGATGATCGTGCGATGCCGGAGCCCGGCACGATATCTAAACTCATGACGCGGTTGGGCTTTCCCGCGTTGAGGTCAAATTGGCTGAGAAGAAAGACGGCACCCTCAAAATCCTGAGCGACAACCGCCAGGCGGGCCACAACTATTTCCTGATGGATCGCTTCGAGGCCGGCATGGTGCTTACCGGGACCGAGGTCAAGGCCGCCAAGGACGGCAAGATCCAGCTCAAGGACGCCTACGCGAACGTGATCGCCAACGAGGCATGGCTGCTGAACGCGCATATCAGCCAGTACTCGCACGGGAACCGGGAGAACCACCCGCCCATCCGCAATCGCAAGCTGCTCCTGCACCGGCGCGAGATCGACAAACTGTTGGTCACGACGCGCGACAAAGGGCTGGCGCTGATCCCGACGAAGATCTATCTGAAGGGCGGGCGGATCAAGTGCGAGATCGCTGTAGCGAAGGGCAAGAAGCTGCACGACAAGCGGGAGACGGAGCGCGCGCGGACGGCGGAGGCGGAAGCCAGGGCGGAAATGAGGAGGCGGGCCTAGACGTGGGACCTGCTTTAGCCGGTCCTCCCGCTATGGTTCAAAGTATCCGGGCCGCCACGCGACCCGGTATTCGCGGTGGTCAGCTACCTTCACCTGCACGTGGTGATACTTGCCAGGCGACGAAGTCGCCGGCCGATAGCCGATGACATACTGATTCCGTAGCTCCAGTCCGATGTTCTCCGCGATCTGGGGCAGGTCCGCGGTGTTCCCCACCGCGATATGCCTGGCGCCGCTTTGCTCGGCGAGGGTTTGCATGAGCACTTCGCCGTGGTCCTCTTCGGGAAGCATGATGCCGCGGGTGTCGTAGATGCCGAGGGTGTAGATCCACAGGTCGGATTCGATCACGCGGCGGCGGATCTCCGCTTCTGTGTAGCGGCTGTCGTTATCGCCGCCGTCGGAGATCACGAGCAGCGCCTTTCGTGAGTTGTGCGCGTTCCTCATGTAGTCTATGGCCAGGCACACCGCGTCGAGAAGAGCAGTCCTGCCGTGCGATTGGGCAGAGTAGAGATGGCGCTCGATCTCGTCCGGGTCGGAGGTGAAGGCCACGGCGAGTTTGGCCGTGGAGTTGAAATTGACCAGGAAGAATTCGTCTTCCGGGTTGGCCGCGGCGAGAAAGCGCTTCACGGCCTCGCGTGCTTTGGCGAGCTTGTTCTGCATGCTGCCGCTGGAATCGAAGACGATGCCGACCGAGAGCGGCGCGTCCTCTCGGGCGAACTGCACCAGGGTCTGTTCGGCCTTGCCTTCGAAGACGCGGAAGTCCTCGCGGCGCAAGCCGGTGACCGCGCGGTTCTTCGGATCGGTCACGCTGACGGGAATCAGCACCAGGTTGCTGTCCACGCGGATATTGGGCAGAACCCCCGCGGACGGATTGCGGGCCTTGATCGAAACCTGCGGCGAATCGGCGCCCAGCGCTGCGATCGCAAGAATGCAGAATACGCCGGTCGTCGCCGGCGCACGGCGTGGCATGACAGTCACGTACCCAGTCCCTCTGGGGTGGGAGTGTAGCAGAGTTTGGGAGGTGCAGGCTACTTCGCCACGTCGGCCACGCAGCCGAACTTGGAGAGGTAACCCTTCTCGAACACGGCGGGGGCGCCGCCCATGTTGAGCTCGAACCGGACGGTCAGCGGCTTGCCGCTGGGGAGCGTCATGGCTTTTTTGCCGGCACGGACGGTCCATTCGAGCTGATAGGATCCGCCGGAGGGGACCCAGCGCTCGGCTTCCTCGAAGAATTGGAAGACCGCCCACAGGCCGTCGTTGTCCGACCAGCCGAGGTCGGTGCCGCCGAACTTGACCGACGCCTTGGCTTCGCGCGTGGCGGTGCCGGGCCACGTGAATTGCTTGGCGGCGCCGCCGGCGGCCGTGGTGGTGAGCGTCTGGCCGTCGAGCCGCAGCGTCAATCCCTCGATGCCTTCGCTGGGCACGGGCTTTAGCGTGTAGACCAGGTGCGGGTCCTGCGAGCCGCCGCCGTAAAGGGCGTCGGCCAGCGCGGCCCAGCGGTTGAACCACCCTACGAAGCTGGGGTTCAACGTGATCGCTCCGGCGCTCGCCGGAACGTATTGCGCGCCCTGCTTCGGCAGGAGCCGCTGGAGGTTGGCATCGTAGAACGCCCACAACGCGCCGTCGGGCCGGTGCAGGATCGAGTTGACTTCGGCCAGGGTCGCCTGCTGCGTCGCGCCGGGCGTGAACGGGTACTTGGTCAGCACGGGTCGCATCTGGGTACACAGGCCCTTGCCCTTGTCGTTCAGCTCCTTCGGACCCAGGCTGCGCAGCAGGGCCTCGACGTTGGTGATCGGGTCTTCCAGCAGGGCCTGCGAGATCCGGTCCACCTTGCCGTCGGGATCGGGCGTGAATGCCTGCGCCAGGCCGCGCGCCGACGATTTCGCGCTGCCCGCGTTGTTCAGTACCGGGCCGGCGTCAGCGTCGCCGACCGGCCCGGGCTTCGAGGCGACCTGCTCCAGCGACGCCTGGAGCGCGGCCAGGGCTCCCATGTAGGCCTGGTTGGGCGCCGCGATGTAGCGGTCCACACTGGCCGGCGGCACCACGGTCTGCACCGGCTGGAACGCGTTCGCGACCTTGGGTTCGTCCACGGCCGTATTCTGCGAGGCGAGCCAGAAGAGAGCCAGGAGCGGCGATTGGTTCCCGGCCAGTAGGTTCAGTTTCTTGGCTGCGTCAGGAATGCCGGCGTATTTGACCACGGAAGCGGCTTTGAGATACGTGCGCCACTGAGCCATGAAATCGGACACGTAGCGGTCGTGAAGCTGCTGCTCGAGTTTGGCGCGATCGAAACTGGCGGTGGCCTGATCGCCCAGCACCCACTGCTCGCCGCTGAAATACTTATCGGCGTGGCGGAGGGCGTCCTTCATGAAGGTCCAGCCGCCCTTGGTGAACGCGCCGGCGACTTCGTGCGTGTCCACGACCACCTCGGCCGAGCCGGGAAACCGGCGATTGAACTGCAGCGGCGGATTGCTTTTCGCGGCATCAGCCAGCATGTTCTGGTAGACGCGCTCGCTGCCCGCAAACTGCGCCAGGTAGCGGCGTCCGCGCTCGATGGCGGACCCGTCGTTATCGGAAGCGTAAGGATTGGCATCCTTCAGCTCGTCGGAGTAGAACTCGAACTGCGCGCGCGCCAGTTGGCTGCGCTGCGGATCGACGGTGCGGCCGGCGGTCCAGTGCCGCATCAGGACCGGCGCCAGAAATGCCCTGGTGCTGTATTGATGATGCGACGTGGTGATCAGGTAGGCTTTTAGCGTGTCGTAGGCGGGACCGTATTCATCCTGCGGCCCCGGGGTGGCGGGGAGGCGTTCCAGCGTGCCGAGCAGCGAAGCCTGCGTCTGGCCGAAGAGCAGCTTGCGGAAGTGATTGAAGTACGCGCGGCGCGCCTCGAGATACACGTCGCTGCCGGCATAGAGGCCCCAGCGCATGCTGAGCGGAGCGCCGTCGCGTTCGTACCCGGACAGCTCGGCGACGGTTTGGCGCAGGGTATCCAGCCGCTGAAGGGCATCGACCGAGGGCAGGTCGAGGCCGGTGGATTCACTCGATGGGATTCCGCGCGCGGCTTCGATGGCGCGATTTTCCAGGCTCCGGTTGCGCAGCCAGGACGTGAGGAAGCCGGCGGCAAGGATCAGGCACAGACCCGCCGCGCAGGCCAGCATCACGCGGCGCGCGAAGTTCGTCTTGGTGCTGGAGGAGCTGGTGCCGAGGGCCACGCGGTCCTGGAGCACGATGTCGTGGAAGAAGTGACTGAGGAACAGCCACTGCGGCACGCGGCGCGAGCCGGTGACGCGCTGCTGCGCCGGCGCCTGGGGGCGCTGCCCGGGGCGGAAAATGCCGGTGGCTTCGGGAATGCCGGAGGTTGGCGGTTCGACGGGGGCGGCAACGGGGGCGTACTCGTCCACGGTAATGGGGCGGACGCCGGAGAAGTAAAAGCCGCGCAGGAAAGGCGCCGTGGTGAGTTGGCTGGGCCGGCAGAGGTCCACCAGGAACTGCACGATGAGGCCGCGCAGCTTGCGGAACTCCCGCGGGAATTCGTAGGTGGCGGGCAGGATGGCGGCGTCGCCTTCGCGCGGCAACAGCTCGCAGCGCGCGTCGCACAGCGAGCGGAACAGGCTGTCGAACGAGGCGCCCACGCGCGCGCCCTGCTGCTCGCCGTAGACCCCGGCCGCCTGCGGCCCGCTCAACGGCAGGGTCGCGCCGACCACCTGGGTGGCCTCGGCGTTGGAAAGATTGCGCACGTATTCGCGGAAGAACGGCAGGCGGTCCATGCGGGTGAACAGCACGTAGACCGGGAAGTTGATGCCCAGGGTTTCGGAGATCTCCATGAGGCGGTCGTGGAGATTGCGCGCGCTGGCCGCGATCGCCTGGGCGGCGCCGGGCTGGCTGAAACGCTCGGCATCGAAGCAGACGATGGCTGCGCGCGGCGACTGATCCCCGCCGCCGGCCACCGGACTGAGTTTGCCGGCGCGGGCGCGGCGGATGGCGCGGGTCCAGAGCGCGCGGTCGCCGAGGAGCTTGCCTCCGGCCTCGGCGAAGACCGCGTTGCGGCTGAACCAGAGGTTGACCGCGCGCGTGGGCACGATGGCGTTGTCCTGGTAGACCTGTCCGGCCAACAACTCGGGCTCGAGACCGGAGTTGAGGAAGATGCTGGTCTTGGCGGAGCCGGCCTCGCCGATCAGGAACACCAGCGGGAAATTTCCGATGCGCGAGCCCTTGGGGACACGCGCGGCGCCCAGGCGGGCTTCCGCATCGCGCACCAGGACGTCGATTTCGTTGGAGCTATCGACCGGCTCGGTGGGGCCTCCCTGCGTGGCGCGGCGCGAGCGGCGCCACCAGATGAAAGCGGCGGCGGCGCCAATGCCGATGAGCGCGAGACCGGCGCGGAAGACCCAGATGTCGGGCGATTTGAGCTGCAGCACGCCGCCCAGGATCCACACCAGCACGAGATAGATCAGGAGAAGAATTCCCGTTACGAGATAGGCCATGTCCATGGGCTGCCCCTAACTCCGGCTCTGCATCGCGATGGCGTGCAGGTCCGACACTCCCGAACTCAGCGTCAGCTTGAAAATCACGAACAGCAGGAAGGCGAGAACCGCGCACGCGATCGCGGCCCAGGTGAGCTTGCGGACCCAGGGATCCGCGCCGGCGGCACGCGGCGTTTCGGGCGGCAGCGCCCATGCGGGGGCCAGCCCGCTGAAGGCGCCGCGAATGCGGCGGATCTTGGCGGCCATGGCGTCTTTCACGGCCTGAAGCTCGCCGCGGCCGCCCACGCTATAGCGTCCGCTGTACCCAAGCAGCAGGCAGAGATAGTAGATCTCCAGGATGTCCGCGCCCTCGGGAGAATCGGGGCGGGAGAGAAGCTGCTGGGCGTACTGAAAGAACATCTCCCCGGCTACGTGCGTGCCGAACATTTCCTCCTGGAGCGGCTTGCGAGGCCAGTCCGCGAACAGCGGATTCTGCGCGTTGAGAATCGACTCGTCGAGCAGGGCGACCGCGGCAAATGCCGCCAGCTTGACATCTTCCAGCGTGTATCCGGAGCGCTGAGCTTCCGCTCCGGCCGCTCTCAGGGCCTCGCGCATGTGTTGGCGGAACGATTCGGCGTCGGAGACGGCTTGCCGGTTGGCGCGCAGCCGCACGATCGCCGTCAGGACTTCCTGAAAGTGCAGGGCGAGATTCTCGGTTCGGGTTTGTGCCATCTGACGGCTCCTCAGGATTCAAGCACCACCAGCAATTGCAGTTCGACTTCGGGCAACTCGCCCGGCACATATACTCCCACGCGGCGGGTCTGCTGGATGTGATCCCAGCAGGGGCCGCCCTTGCTAATGCTGAAGTACTGAGAGTCGACGCGGGCGGAAACGGCCGGCGGAGGCGTGGGGAGATGGGTGAGCGCCATGCCGGGAAGCGCGCGCCGGACCAGTTGCGGCACGAACGCGGCGGAGCAGACCTTGACCAATTGCGGCGTCTTGCTGATGATATCGACCTCGCCGGAGGCGGCGCGCACGGCGAGAATCCAGCGCGACCGGTTGAGGCACCGCTGGTCCGTGACCTCGCCTTCATAGAAATACTTCTCGCCCGGCTTGAGCGGAATGGAGATGCAATTGGTGGGAACGATGGTTTCGAGGTGGCGCCGGATGTGGCGGTCGAGAGCGGCGAAGGTCTCCTCGAGCCGGTCGTGGTTGTAGAGCGGGATCTCGCGCGGATGGGAGTCCATGGCGAAGGTGCAGAGCGAGCCGGCGAGGCGGGCCATCTCGAGGTACAGCTCTTCGGGGTGGCCGCGCTTGGCGATCCAGAGGTGGCGCAGGGGCGAGAGCCCGGAATTCACGGCGTGCAGCAGCCAGAAGCTGGCGATCTCACGCGTGGAGAACTCGGCGAAGGACGCGCCGCCCGGCGTGCGGCTCATGGCGGTGCTCTTCTCTTCGAGGATTTCGATCAGGCGGCGCAGCATGAGCATCAGCGATTCGCTGGCGCTGATCTGCAGACAGGGCGGAATGAAGGCGGGATCGAATATGAAATGGCCGGATCCGTCGCGGGCCACGCGCGCGATGGGCAGCGTGGCCAGCCCGGCGGAATCTTCCGTGTCCAGCAGCAGGCGCAGGTTCTTGCGGCCCAGGTTGACTTTGCGCTCGTCGACCCCGGTGTTTTCGTCGTGGATCTCACAGGCATCGGCGACGTAGCGCACCGAATCCGCGTCGTCCGCGGACAGGGCGCAGTTGCGGCCGCCGGGCCTGCGCTCCGGGACGGCGAGCAGGACGGTCAGGTTGTCGCGGGTCGGCGGGAAAAGGTCGGCGATAGCTCGCGGCGGCGGGAGCGGGTCGCACTCGGGCATGGCAAAGGCGAGGCCGTCGGGGAAGATGCCGCGCGCATGCAGCACGGAAACGGTGCCGTTCTGGAGGGACTCCGCATCGAGCGCGCAACCCGCGACGCCGTAGGGCGCGAACCATAGCGAGGCGATGGCGAATTTCGTCGAGTCCTCGAAGTACTGCGACTGCGCCTGAAAGTGGTGCGGTCCCAGGTACATGCCTTCGGACCAGACTACGCGCGAGAGCGATCGCATACAATCCGACTCAATGTAACATTGTACGTGTTCGTGCGCGGTGACATGATGTGTGATGAACGATCCATGGTATGAGCTTCTATTCAGAGTACGACTTGTTGGAGCCGCTGCCGGGTAAATCCGCCAAAACCTTCAAGGCGCGCCAGCTTGCCACCGGACGCTTCGTCATGGTGCACCTGCTGGTGGGAGAGGCTGCGGCCCTGGAGCGCCATCTCCAGACGTTGACGCCGGAGAAGCGGGCCGAGGTGCTGGATCACGGCTCGAACGAGGGCACGCCCTACGTGGTGACGCCACCGCTTCCAATCGGGGTGGCGTTCGACGATTGGGTGATACCGGAGCCGGGACAGCCGGCGGTGGAAGCCGCGCCGGCAATGTTGCAGCCGGAAGTGCCTCCGGCCCCGCCGCACGAGGTCCCCGAACCGGCGCCGGGTTCGGGGCACGAGGAACTCGGTTCGCGAGTGGGCAAATGGGATCTGACGAAGCTTCGGTCAGCCATGCCGCCGCCTAATGTAACACCGCCGGCACCGGCTGCCGGCGAGCCCGGGGAGTTTACCAAGATGTTCCAGGCGCCGGCGCCTACGATCGGCGCACGTGCGCCCGTGGTGGAGCCACTCGCGGCGGTTCCGCCGGCGGCCGAACCCGGAGAGTTCACACGCCAGTTCCAGGCTCCAGCCGCGCCTGCGCCGCCAGCATCACCACCCGCCGCGAGTACACCCACTCCCGTGGCGGAGCCGCCCGCTGTTGCACCGCCCGCCGCTGCCGAACCGGGCGAGTTTACGCGACTGTTCCAGGCCCCAACCCCGGCGCCGGCCGCCAGTTCCGCTCCGGCTGCTGCACCACCACCGCCCGCTGCTGCACCGCCACCATCCGGGGCGGCGGAACCGGGTGAGTTTACGCGGCTGTTCCAGGCTCCGGCCCAAGCGCCGGCCGCCAGTGCGCCACCTCCGGCGCCGCCAGCGAAACCGCTGCAGCCGACGCCTGTGCAGCCCGCCGGGCCCGGTGAGTTCACGCGACTGTTTCAAGCCCCTGCTGCTCCGGCACCGCCGGCGCAGCAGGCCGTGCAGCTACCGCCGGCGCCGCCAAAGCCGGCCGACCCGGGAGAGTTCACGCGCATGTTCAACGCGCCGCCGGTTGGACCGGCGCCGGTCTCTCCTCCGGGTGCCTCGGTGCAACCCCGGCCGGGACAGCCGCCGCCTCCATCTGGAGATTTCACGCGCCTGTTCCAGCCATCGGCAGGCGGCGCCTCGATGGGAATGCCGCCACAGGTGCCGCCCGTCCCCGGAACCGCAGCGCCGGCACCGCCGCAAGCGCCGGGCGACTTTACGCGGATATTCGGAAAGCCGCCGATGTCCGGCGGCGAGCCTTTGAGCGCGGGCACTGCGCCCGCGCCACCCGCGCCTGCGCCCGCGCAGGGTCCGGGCGATTTCACGCGGATGTTCGAATCCCCGCGTCCGCAGGCTCCGCCGGCGCAAGCTCCGGCGCCGCAGGTGCAGGCGCCGCCACCACAGTTTCAGGCTCCCCAAGTCCAAGCCCCGCAGTTCCAGGCACCGCAGTTCCAGGCACCGCAGTTTCAGCCGCCGCAAGTTCAGGCACCGCAGTTTCAACCGCCGCCCGCTCCGCCGGTAGCGGCGCCGGCACCGCGTCCGACGAACTATCTGCCGCTGGTGATTATCCTGGGGGCGTTGCTGGTGGTGGCGATCGTGATGGTGATCTACTTCGCGCGGCGGTAGGACTACTGAGCGGCCGGCAGGAGGATAATGAGCTCGGCCTGGATGTTCGGAAACTCGGCCGGGATATAAGCCGCCAGGTTGCGGGCCCGCCCCACGGCCTCCCAGGCGGGCCCGGACTGGTTCAGGCTGAAATACTGGTAGGCCAGCTTTACCGGAATCGAACTGGGCGGAGCCGCGACGTGGGTCATCTGGACACCCGGCAGGGCTTGCCGCACGAGGTGTTCGATGTGGCTTGCGGAGCAGACCTTGATCAGGTAGGGAGCCTTGGCGATCAGGTCGGCCTGGCTCATTTCGGCGGAGATGGCCAGGTACATGCGGGTGTTGAGCAGGTACTTGTCGTCGGCGAGCGCGGTGGCGTAGATGGAGGGCTGCACCAGCTTGAGCGGCAGGGAGACGAAATTGCTGGGCACAACGGTCTCCAGTAGCAGGCGAAGCTTTTCATCCAGGATCGTGAAACAGCCGCCCAGATCGTTGTGGTCGTAGGGCGGCAAGTCGCGGGGATGAACGGTGGTGGAGAATGTGCTGAGCGAGCCTGCCAGGGCCAGCATCGCCGAGTAGAGCGATTCCGGGTGGCCGCCACGCGCCTCGAAGAGGTGCCGGAAAACGGGGAAGTGTGCGTTGATGGTGTAGAGCAGCCAGAAGTTGGCGATGTCGGAGGTAGTGAAATCCGCGAGCGACTGGTTTTTCTGGCGGCGCGTGCCAGCCAGCGTGCTGGACCTGGAGGACAGGATCTCGACCAGACGGCGCGCGATGGCGGTCAGGTAGTCGCTGGCGGCAATATCCAGAAGCGGGGGCACGTGGCGCGGGTCCAACTGGAAGAGCCCGGCAGGCGTGCGCCGGATGCGGGCAAGGCGCAGCACCGAGTTTCCCTCCTGCGCTTCGCCTTCGAATAGAACTCGCAGGTTCTTACGGGCCAACTGAACGGGCTTTTCGGACAGCCCGGTATTTTCGTCGCGGACCATCACGTACTCGGCGCGATAGCGCGCGTCCACGTCGCGGCCGTTGGCGGACACATTGATGCCCTGCTCGCGATAATTCGGAACGGCGAGGAAGGCGTCGATGCTCTCCTGGTCGGGGTCAAAAGCGTCGGCCAGGACGCGGGAAGACGGTCCGGTGTCGGAGGCGGGCAGATCGAACAGGAGCCCGTCGGGGAAGATGCCGGCGGCTTCGCTGACGGCCACCATCCCGTTGGAGAGCGCCTCCTGGTCGATACGCAGGCGGCTGAATCCCCAGGGGCGAAACGACAGCAGCCCGGTCTGGAATTCCAGGTTGCTTTCCAGAAAGCGGTCCTGCACCTGGAGGTGCTGCGGATTGAGCAGCGTGCCCTTGGTCCAGATTACCGGTTGGAGACGTTTCATTGCGTTCACAGTACCAGAATTGGGCGGGCCAGGTGAAGGCCTTGGGGATGCGAGCTCATAGCGTTTCCGTGACTCAGCCCGGCGGACTGTGCGATAACAATTCAAAGGAGGCTGTCACACTCATGGGGCGGATCGTTTTTCGAGGGAGTGCCTCGAATCCCGACGACAAGTTCAAGAATGGGTTTACGCCGCGTAACGCGAGAGACGAGATTAAGATTCAACCTGGCGGCCAGATGATCGGAGGAGTGTCCACGTCCAAGGACCTGGGCACGGCCCTGCGATATGCAGCCAGTTACAACGGCTGGGTGTACGTGATTTACCTGGAGAAGGGCATCGACGTCCTGGAGTACATCCTGGATAAGGCGAACAAGATGTTCGCTGACGGAAAGTGGAAGGATGGGGTTTCCAACGCGGCTACCCAGGCGGAGATTGCGGCGGTCGAGATTCCCGGGACCAGCATCATTGCCGCGCGGCAATGCCGGCAGAACGGCGAACTTGCGGAGATGTACGGGAAGATCGCCCGTAACTGGACCTGCGTGGTTCCCGCAACGGAAGCGCTCCAGGGCTGCGCCTGGCTGGACACCAGCATCACGGTTCCCAAGGAGTACACAAAGTACCCGGCGGCGGCTAACTGACGAGGACTCCGCTGCGGGCGAGGAAGCGGAGCGCCTCTTCGAGGGAATCCGCATCGGCGGGCGGTCCGAGCTCGGCGAGCAGGGCTGCGCGGTCGCGCGTGCCGTCGAGCAGTTGGACCAGCCTGCGGCCCAGGTCGTCTTCGGCGAGAGCGTTGACGTGCGTCAGGGTGGCGAGCATCGGGCTCTCCATTGCCTGCAATCGCGCGAGGGGGCTGGCGAGCGGACGTTCGCCGGCGGCGCGGGCGCATGGCGCCGGAATGGAGTGGATGTCGACCGCTCCGCCGGTGAAAGAACCCAGAAGGATCTCGAGAACGGTAGACTCATCGGCGGCACCGGAGAGGCGAAGAACTTCGTCGAGGTCCATGCGCCAGGGGTAGGCCTGGATAAGGGCGTCCAGGATGCGTCGAGTGAGCGGATGATCCGTGCGGAGACTGGTTCCGTAGTTCGACTCATACACAGTCTCGCGATCCGAGGCTGCAGCGCGTGCCATGGATGAAAACCAGAGACCGGAGAGCCGCTCGGCGCGCACCGGGCGTTCCAGCGGGATGCCGGCGCGGCAGAGCAGGGTCTGGCGAAAGCTGCGGCAACGAACGAAATCCAGGTACTGCTCGTGCTCCAGGAAGCCGGCGTCCATTTTGCTCAACGCGTTGTTGCTGTCGTGGGTGGTGGCGTACTCGGAGTCGGAGAGATATTGCAGGCCGTGAGATGCGGCGTGACGCACGAAATCGGTGAACAGGACGGGATCGTTGATCTCGGCCAGATCGTCGTGGTAGACGGCGCCGGCGGGACGTTTGGCCAGGCTATCGGCCTCCTCGCGCAATAACGCGCGGTAGACGCCGCCCTCGGCCACATCGGAGAGGAAGCGGATGACAGCGCGGGATTGCGCCACTTTCTGCTCCGGCTCGGCGAAATGGGTCGCGTGATAGCGCATGATTTCGCGGAACAGGTTGCGAATGTGGCGGCCGGGATAACAGTTGTAGCTGACGAAAGCGATGCCTTGGGGAGCCAGAAACTCGCCGGCGAGCGCCAGGATGCGATCGCGGACCGGAGTGGGGACCCAGGAGTACAGGCCGTGGACGATGAGGTAGTCGAACCGGCCGAGATCGGGCCCGACGGCACACAGGTCGGCGACGCGCAGTTCGACGTTGCGCAGTCCGAGGCGGCTTATGGTCGCGGCGCCGCGCTGGATCGCCGTGGGAGCCATGTCGATGCCGAGGAGCGAAGCTCCGGGGAGGGTGAGGGCCATGGGAATCAGGTTCCCGCCGGTGCCGCACCCCACTTCCAGGACGCGGCAGCGATCGGGCGGGGCCGGGGACATACCGAAGATGCGGCCCATGGCGGCCAGGTGGTCGGGGTGCGTAGTGCGCTTGGGATTGGTGGGGTAGGCGACTTCGTCGTAGGCCGTCATGGGTTCAGGGTAGCGCGAGTGATATTCTCGGGACATGAATTCCGCTCCAGCCGATACCCATCCGCTGCACCAGTTGCTTCCGCGCCTCGGGAGCGATGAGGAGTTTCGCGCGCTGCGCGATTTGCTGGAGGAGTGTGGGTACAACCGGGAAGGCATCTGCCGGCGGCTGGAGATTCCGCAGATCTGGGAGTATCGTACGATTCGGCAGCAGCGCGCCGTGGCGATCGAGACGGAGCGGGGGCTGGACGTGCTGATCCGGCTTTTTCTGGACAACGAGTATGTGGGGCGGAAGGAAATGGACGCGCTGCTGCCGGCGGGGGCGGCCGGGATACTGGAAAGGCTGAATCTGGTGATCAGAGACTCCGAGCGGCCTGAGTTGGTGTTCGCGACCGTGACCTTGTATCCGGGCACGGGGCTGGTCGAAAACCTGCCCCACGGGGTTCTGATTGCGAGCGACCGGGCGACGGCTCCCGACCCCGCGGCGAAATACTGGCTTCCGGCGGACGTGGTCTACCCGGCGGTGGTCGAAAATACGCGGACCTTCCTGGAAGCCATGCCGGACGGACCGTGCGACGCCTTCCTCGATCTGGGCACGGGCACGGGGATCGCGGCACTGATCGCCTCGCGGTTTGCGGGGCGGGCCTGGGCATCCGATATCGCGCCGCGGTCGGCGCATTTTGCCGAGTTCAACCGGCGGCTCAACGGTGCCGCCAACGTCGAGGTGGTGGAAGGCGACCTTTACGAGCCAGTCGAGGGCATGACCTTCGACAGGATCGTCACCCATCCGCCGTACGTGCCGACTCTCCGGCCGCGGTTCGTTTTTCGCGACGGTGGCGACGACGGCGAGCAGATTATCCGCCGGGTGATCGAGGGGCTGCCGCGCTTTCTACGCGTGGGCGGTATGTTCTACGCGGTAGTGCTCGGCGCCGACTGCGAGGGGGAGCAGTTCGAAGAACGAATCGGCAAGTGGCTGGGGGCGGCGCGCGACGAGTTCGACCTGCTGCTGGTCTCACACAGCTTACGCACTCCGAAGGAGTTCCTAAGCAACGCCATTGCCAAGAAGACCACGGGCTTCGAGGAGATGCAGTTCTGGCAGGAGATCTGGACGCGGCGCAAAACGGAGTTCCTGTTTTACGGGAATGTGGTACTACGACGGCATGGCGCCGGTCGTCCGGCAACCGTGACCCGGCTGCAGAAGGGGGCGGGCTTCTCCGGCAAGCACCTGAACTGGGTACTAGATTGGCAGGCCGAGACCCACGACCAAGCGCGGCTGGACCAAGTGCTGGATCTGCATCCCGAGATTTCCCCGGATTGCGAGCTGAGGGTGCTGAACCGCGTCCAGGAGGGCCGGTTCGTGCCACAGGCATTTTCGCTGGAGGTGGAACGTCCGTTCACCACGGAATGCAGGTGCCAGGAGTGGCTGGTGCGCCTGGTGGCGGGCTGCGACGGGAACAAGAGCTGGCGCGAGCACTTCCGGCAGGCGAGGGAGGACGGGATCATTCCGGCGGAAGCCACGGAGCGCGATTTTGCGTCGATTCTGGAGGCTATGGTCACGAACGGGATTCTGCGGGTGCCGGAGCGGCCACTGCCGGTCTAGTACCGTTTCCAGGCGCCCGGTGTTCCGTTTCCGGGAGAGGGCCGTATAATCGGCTACGTGGTCATGGTCGCAGTTTTCTGGTAAAGTGATTCTGCTCCGGCAGGTGTGTTCAGGCACACCCGGCGGAACCAAGGTCAACGTGGGGGAAACGAAACTATGGCAAGACAGAGCACGCAGCACAAGCTGGATCGTGTAAGGCCGCCCCGGGTGCAAATCACCTACGACGTGGAGGTTGGAGACGCGATCGAGGTCAAGGAGCTGCCGTTTGTGATGGGCGTCCTGGGAGATTTCACGGGACAGCCCGTTGAACCGCTGGCGCGCCTGAAGGATCGAAAGTTCGTAGAGATCAATCCGGACAATTTCGATACGGTGCTGGAGAGTATGAAACCGCACCTGAGCTTCTCGGTGGAGAACAAGCTGAGCGAGGATCCCAGCAGCAACCTTAAGGTGGACCTGCATTTCAAGTCCATGGACGATTTTTCGCCGGACAAGGTAGCGCGCCAGGTGAAGCCGCTGCGCGAATTGCTGGAGCTTCGCGACCGGCTGTCGGACCTGCGCGGCAGCATGCAGGGCAACGACAAACTGGAAGAACTGCTGCGCGACGCCGTGACCGACAAGGACAAGCTGGCCAAGCTGCGCAGCGAGCTGGGGATGAAGGAGGGCGGCAATGAGTGATCCACAAAAGGCGACGCCAGCCCCAACCGGCGCGGAACAGACGGTAGAAACCAGCCTGCTCGATCAGATTGTGGAAGAAGGCCGGCTGGCGCGGGACCCCGCGGCCAAAGAACGCGGCAAGAACCTGATCAAGGACTTTGTGGCCCAGGTGCTCGAGGGGAGCATGGTGGTCTCCAAGGACGCCGAGGCGATGATCAATGCGCGCATCGCGCAGATCGATCACCTGGTCTCCCTGCAGCTCAACGAGGTCCTGCACCACAAGGATTTCCAGAAGCTGGAGGGAAGCTGGCGCGGCTTGAGGTACCTGATGGACCAGAGCGAAACCAGCGACAAGCTGAAGATCAAGGTCCTGAACGTCACCAAGAAGGAATTGCTTCGCGACCTGCAGCGCGCGCCGGAATTCGACCAGAGCGTGCTGTTCAAGAAGGTATACGAAGAAGAGTACGGAGTATTCGGCGGCGCCCCGTTTGCATCCCTGATTGGAGATTACGAGTTCAGCAAGGGCCCTGAAGACGTGGAGTGCCTGGAGAAGGTCGCACAGGTTGCGGCGGCGGCCCATGCGCCGTTCCTCTCCGCGGCATCGTCGGACATGTTCAACCAGGACAGCTTTACCGCCATCGACGCGGCGCGCGACCTGGCGAAGGTCTTCGACAGTTCGGAGTACGCCAAGTGGAAGAGCTTCCGGCAGAGCGAGGATGCGCGCTACGTGGGCCTGTGCCTGCCGCACGTGCTGGCGCGGCTTCCCTACGGCAAGAACGGCGCTTCGGTGGATTCCTTCAACTACGAAGAGGGTGTGGACGGCACGGATCACTCCAAGTATCTTTGGGGGAACGCGGCATATGCTCTGGGCGCGAGGCTGACCACGGCGTTTGCGAATTACGGCTGGTGCGCCGCGATTCGGGGTGTGGAAGGCGGCGGGCTGGTGGAAGGACTGCCAACGCACACCTTCACCACGGATGAAGGCGATGTGGCTCTGAAGTGTCCGACGGAGGCGCCGATCACGGACCGCCGCGAAAAGGAACTGGCCGATCTCGGTTTTGTTCCCCTGGTGCACTGCAAGGGCACGGACTACGCGGCCTTTTTCAGCGTGCAATCCGCGCAAAAGGCCAAGATGTACGACAAGGAAGCCGCCAACGCCAACGCGCGCCTTTCAACGCAGCTTCCGTACATCCTGGCGATTTCCCGATTCGCGCACTACATGAAAGCCATGATGCGCGACAAGATCGGCAGCTTTATGTCGCGCAAGGAGTGCGAGACGTTCCTGAACAACTGGATACTCCAGTACGTGGTGGGCAACGACGAAGTCTCGGCCGAGGTCAAGGCGCGCCGCCCGTTGCGCGAGGCCAAGATCGAAGTCATGGAAGTTCCCGGCAAGCCCGGCGTCTACCGGGCGATCGCCTTCCTGAAACCGCACTTCCAGCTCGACGAGCTGTCCGTATCGCTCCGCCTGGTGGCGGATTTGCCGCAGAGTTCCAAGTAGCAGCAGAGGCTGAGCGGCCCGCGTCCCGTGGGCAGCGGGCCGGATTTTCAAAAGGAGAATGAGGAGGATACTAGATGGCTTTCGATGCATTTTTGAAGCTTGATGGAATCAAGGGGGAATCGACCGACTCCAAACACAAGGACGAGATCGATGTTCTCTCGTTCCATTGGGGCGCTCAACAAACCAGTGCGCACTCGAGCGGCACGGGATCCGGCTCGGGCAAGGTGGACGTTTCACCGTTCAGTATCGTGCACAAAACCGACAAATCCAGCCCGGTGCTGTTCCAGAAGTGCTGCACCGGCGAACACGTCAAGGACGGCCTGTTCGTGGTGCGGAAGGCCGGCGGGACTCAACTGGAATATCTGAAGATAAAAATGACCGATATTCTGATCTCATCGGTAAGGCCGGGCGGATCTTCGCACGGAGCTGACGAGATTCCGCTGGAGGAAGTGTCGTTCACCTTCTCCAAGGTCGAGGTCGACTATCAGCCGCAAGGGCCGGATGGCAAGGCACAAGGCGGTCCGGTGCACGGCGGCTGGGACCTGAAGCAGAACGTAAAGGCTTAATACCGGAATCGAAGGGCCCCGGCCGTGTATCCGCCGGGGCCTGATGAGTGCGTCCGCGTATGGGCCGCGGGCGGCACCGGGGACCTCTCATGACAGCCAAAGAACTTTACCAGGCCGGGCAACTGGGCGCGGCGGTGCAGGCATTGAGCGCCGAGTTGCGCGACAATCCGGCGGACGTCCGGCGGCGTACCTTTCTCTTCGAACTGCTATGTTTCGCGGGAGAGTACGACCGCGCGGAGAAACACCTGGATGTGCTGGCGCAGCAGGGGGCCGACGCCGCCACGGGAGCACTCATGTATCGCGGGGCGCTCAATGGCGAGCGCATGCGCCACGACCTGTTCTTGCGCCGGGCGTACCCGACCACCGAGGCGACGGGATCAGAGGAGCCATCTCTGTCCGGCAGGTTGAACGGCAAGCCGTTCGAGAGCCTGGAGGACGCCGATCCGCGGATCGGTCCGCGGCTGGAGATTTTCGCGGCGGGCCAGTACATGTGGCTGCCTCTGGCACACGTGGCGTCAATCGAAGTGCCCCCTCCGAAGCGCCTGCGGGACCTGTTGTGGATGCCTGCGCTGGTGCGCACGGGGCCTGCTTTCAAAGGGATGGACTTGGGCGAGGTGCTGGTACCGGCGATTTCCCCCTTCAGCTTCCGCCACGCTGATGACGCGGTGAAGCTGGCCCGGTCGACGGTGTGGGAAGAGCAGGAGAATGGTGACGTAGTGCCGTTCGGGCAGAAGTCGCTCCTGGTGGACGGGGAAGATTTTGCTTTCCTGGAGATTCGCAGCCTGGAGATCACCGCGCCCGAGGCCGAACAACATGCCTCTGCGCAATGATCTGCTGAACCCGATTTCGCCCGAAAAACCCGCCGGCGAGAACCTCAGGTACGCTCCGGTCTACGACAAGATCAAGGAAGCCCGGCGCGAGGAGGACGATGTCCCCCAGGGCGAGTGGAAGTACGAGCGGAAGGTGGCCGACTGGCCGCAGGCAATCAAGCTGATCAGCGAATCGCTGGCGACCAAGACCAAAGACCTGCAACTGGCGGCGTGGCTAGCCGAGGCCATGCTGGTCCGCGAAGGCGTGGCGGGCCTGCGCGAAGTACTGGACGTGATCCGTGGATACCTGGAGAATTTCTGGGAGGGCCTGTATCCGGAACTGGACGACGGCGATGCCGAATATCGCGCAGCGCCGCTACAGTGGCTGGGCGACCGGCTGGAGGCGCGGGTGAAGCGCGTGCCGTTGACGCGCGGCGGGCTGAACTGGTTTCAGTACAAGGAATCGCGGGCCTTGGGCACCGAGGAGTCGGCGGACACCGAGGAGAAGCGTCAGGCGCGGCTCGACGGCATCGCCGAGGGCAAGATTCCCCAGGAGCAGTTCGACAAGGATTTCGACGAGACACCCAAGAAGTTTTACGTCGGCCTGATCGAGTCGTTCGACGGCGCGATGGAGAGCACCGCGGCGCTGGGGCAGGCTTGCGACGAGAAGTTCGGCGACTTCAGCCCTTCTTTCGGGACCTTGAATCGCGTACTGGAGGAAGTGCGGCAGACGGTGTACATTCTGCTGCAGAAGAAGCGCGAGAAGGAGCCGGACGAGCCGGTGGCTGCCGCGGAGCCTGAGCCGGAGACGGCGGCAGGGGAGGTGCCGGCCGAGGCTGCCGCTGCGGCTCCCGCACCCGCGCGGGCGCGGCCGGTGGGTGTGCTCAGCGCCGAGCCCGCCGATCGGGATGATGCCATCGCACGGGTGGTGGCAGCGGCCCGGTTCTTGCGCCAGCAAGACATGTACAGCCCCGCGCCGTTCCTGATGCTGCGCGGATTGCGGTGGGGTGAGCTGCGCGCGGCCGGCAGCACCATCGATCAAACCATGCTCGCCGCGCCGCCTTCCGAACAGCGGCAAACGCTGAGGCGTCTGCTGCTGGAAGCCAACTGGACGGAACTGATCGAGGCCGCGGAGCGAGTGATGGGCATGGAATGCGGCCGGGGCTGGCTGGATCTGCAGCGCTACGTGGGCCGGGCCTGCTACGAGATGGGCAGCTACTACGATCCCATCCGGAACGCGGTGATCGCGGAGCTGCGGGCTCTGCTCGCGGACTATCCGCAACTGCCCGAGCTAACCATGATGGACGACACCGCCACGGCCAATGCGGAGACGCAGGCGTGGCTGAAGGAGAACGTGCTGGCGGGAGGAGCCGCAGCGCCGGCCGCGTACACTCCACACCCTTACGAGAGCGACGCCCCGGCGGAAGCCGGCGCCCCCCCGCCGCCGGACACGTTCGAGCTGGCCATGCAGGCGGCGCGCTCCGGACGCCCACAGGAAGGCATCGAGATGCTGATGCGCGAGATGGTGCAGGAACGAAGCGGGCGCGCGCGGTTTCATCGTAAGGTGCAACTGACCCAGCTTTGCGTTTCCACCGGGCACGAGGCGGTGGCCTTCCCGATTTTGCAGGAGCTGGCCTCGGAGATCGAGCGCCGCAAACTGGAGGATTGGGAGTTGCCGGAGACGATCGCGCAGCCGCTGGCGCTACTTTACGGCTGCCTGGCGCGGAGCAACAGCGGCCCGGACGAGCGGCAGAAGCTGTATTCGTGGATCTGCCGGCTGGACCCGCTGCAAGCCATGAATATCTCGAGATAGCTTATGCCGCAATGGGAGACGGAACGGACAGTCACGCAGTCGGTGCTGGAGCGGCTGATCGACCGCGATCCGGACATGCCGTCGGAGCCGCCGCCGACGCGCTCGCAGTCGGTGAGACAGTTGAAGTCGGCGCTGCGCCGCGACCTGGAATGGCTGCTGAACACTCGCCGGACGCCCGATGCCGCCGGCCGGGAGTTTCGTGAGCTGGAGCAGTCTCTCTACAATTACGGCGTGCCCGACCTGACCATGATCAACCGTGAATCCACGCACGACCGGAATCGGCTGGCGCAGGCGATCGAGCAGACGGTGATGGCTTTCGAGCCCCGGCTAAAGCACATCAAGATCCGCCAGCTCGAATCCGCGGCCGGCACGCAGCACATTCTGCGGTTTCAAATCGAGGGTTTCCTGGATATGGATCCCGCGCCGGAGCTGATCTCTTTCGACACGGTGCTGCAGCTTTCCAGCGGCGAGTATCAGGTCAAGGGGGATCCCGGTGCGGGATGATCTGCTCCTGTACTATGAGCGCGAGCTGACCTTCCTGCGCGAGATGGGCGCGGAGTTCGCGCAGAAATACCCCAAGATCGCTTCCCGCCTGGTGCTGGAGGCGGACAAGTGCGAAGACCCGCACGTAGAGCGCATGCTGGAGGGCTTCGCGTTCCTGGCGGCGCGCGTCCACCTGAAGATCGACGATGAGTTCCCGGAGATTACCGAGGCGCTGCTCAATATTCTGTACCCGCACTACATGCGGCCGGTGCCTTCGATGTCGATCGTCGAGTTCCAGGTGGATTCGGAACAGGTGAATCCGGATACCGGGCTCAAGATCGAGCGCGACTCGGTGCTCAACTCGCGCTCGGTGGGCGGAGCGCCGTGTAAGTTCCGCACTTGCTTCGACACCACCTTCTGGCCGGTGGGCGTGGCGAACGCCGAATGGACCACGGCCGACCGGCTTCGCCCGCCCATTAAAGCGGCGGACGCCGTGGCGGCGATCCGGCTGGAGCTGAAGTGCGCGGGCGACGTGAAGTTCTCGAAACTGGCGATGAGCTCGCTGCGCCTGTACCTGGGCGGCGAGAGCAATCTGACCCACACGCTTTACGAGCTGCTGTGCAACAACTGCGCGCGCATCATCGTGCGCGACCCGTCTCCCAAGAGCAAGATCCCGCCGGTGGTGCTGGACTGCTCGGCGCTGCGCGCCGCCGGGTTCGGGGAGAACGAGAGCATGCTGCCGTACACCCGGCGCTCGTTTGCGGGATACCGCCTTCTTATGGAGTACTTCTGCTTCCCCCAGAAGTTCTTCTTCTTTGATCTCGGCGGATTCGAGCGGCTGCGCGAGGCGGGCTTCGGCGGGCAGGCCGAGGTCATCATCCTGATTTCGCCGTTCGAGCGCGCGGAGCGGCGCGAGATGCTGGAGACCGGCATCACCGCGAAAACGTTCCGCACGGACTGTGTTCCGGTGGTGAACCTCTTCCGGCACACGGCAGAGCCGATTTTGCTCGATCAGAGGCGCTACGAGTACCAGATCATCCCCGATGTAAGCCGGCGCAATGCTATGGAGGTCTTCTCCATCGAGGATGCGGTGAGCGTGAACCCGGGCTCGGACGAGGTCTTCCAGTTCGAGCCGTTCTATTCGTTCCGGCACGCGGCGCCGCGCGACCGGCAGCAGGCGTTCTGGCACGCGGTGCGCAGGTCCTCGGGCCGCCGCGGCGATGAAGGTACGGAGGTGTTCATCTCGCTGGTGGACCTTTCCGGACGGCCGATCAACCCCGACGCCGAGGCCCTCACCGTGCGGACCGTCTGCACCAACCGCGATCTGCCTTCGCGGCTGCCCTTCGGAAACGAAACCGGGGATTTCGAACTGGAGGGCGCGGCGCCGATCAAGCGCATCGTGGCGCTGGTGAAGCCCACCGACACAGTCCGCCCGCCCTTACAGAAGCACGCGTTGTGGCGGCTGATTTCGGCGCTTTCGTTGAACTACCTTTCGCTGGTGGATGGCGGCGTGGAGGCGCTGCAGGAGATTCTGCGGCTGTACAACTTCACGGGCTCGGCCTATTCCGAGAAGCAGATTCAGGGCTTGGCCGCTGTGGCAAGCAAACGCCACTTCGCGCGCCTGGTATCGGAGCACGGCGTGGCGTTCGCCCGCGGCACCCTGGTAAATGTGACCTTCAACGAAGAGCAGTTTGCCGGAGGCGGCGTTTTTCTTTTCGCCGCGGTGCTGGAATATTTCCTGGGGCTTTACGCAGGAATGAATAGCTTCAGTCAACTGGTGGCGCGCTCGCTCCAGAGAAAGGAGGCGATACGGAGATGGCCGCCACGAGCGGGGCAAAAGGTTCTGATGTAAAGGCGACAGATACCAGGCATCCAGCTACCGAAGACATGCTGGCCCGCGAACCCTGGGCCTTCGATTTTTTCCAGGCGGTGCGGCTGCTGGAGCGCTTCCAACCCGATCGCAAGCCGGTGGGCCGGTTTGCGCGGCCCTCCTCGGAGGTGGCCCGCTTCGGCGCGCACCCCTCTCTCGCCTTCCCGGCCAGCGAGATCCAGTCGCTGCGGCGCCGCCCGGGCCAGCCGGCATTTGTGGAAGTGAACTTCATGGGCATGGCCGGCCCGCTGGGGGTGCTCCCGAACGCGTACACGGAGCTGATGCTGGAGCGAATCCGGCAGAAGGATACCGCCCTCCGCGATTTTCTGGACCTGTTCAACCACCGCATCATTTCGCTCTTCTACCAGGCCTGGGAGAAGTACCGCTTCGCTATCGCGTACGAGCGCGGGGAGCGCGACCGCTTCTCGCATCACCTGCTCGACCTGGTCGGGCTGGGAACTCCGCACCTTCAGGACCGGCAGGAGGTGGCGGACGACTCGCTGATCTACTACTCGGGCCTGCTGGGCATGAACACGCGCTCGGCCGCGGCGCTGGAGCAGATCCTGGGCGACTACTTCGAGGTCCCGGTGGCCATCGAGCAGTTTGTCGGCGCGTGGTACTCTATGGACGCTGAAAATCAGTGCCATCTCGGGGAAGAAACCGGTTGGAGCGAGCAATTGGGATGGGGCGCCGTAGCGGGAGACGAAATTTGGGACGAGCAGTCGAGGATCCGTGTCCGTCTGGGTCCGCTGAGCCTGAGGCAGTATCGGGACTTTCTGCCGGGGCAGAGCGGCTGGCGCGAATTGCGCGCCTTGGCGGAGTTTTTTACCCGCGGCGAGTTCGATATCGAGGTGCAGCTTGTGCTGGATCGCGACGAGGTGCCGCCCTGTGAATTGCAGGACGGGCCGGAAGAGTCGCCGCAACTGGGGTGGACCACGTGGGTGAAATCGGCCGCGATGGGCCGCGATCCCGACGAAGCGGTATTGTTATTGGATTAGTGGTGGGGCGGGTTTCTGGCCTGCCCTGGGGAGTGAAAACGCCGTGAATCTGAAATCATTGATCGCGAAAGTGAACGAGACGACGCGCGGCGCGCTGGAGGCCGCCGCGGGACTGTGCCTTGCCAGAACGCACTACGATATCGAGATCGAGCACTACCTGATGAAACTGATGGACGTGCCCGATGGCGATTTCGCCGCGATACTGAAGGCCTTCGCGGTGGACAAGACCCGCCTGGCAGCGGATCTCAATCGCAGCCTGGACAAGCTGAAGACCGGGAATGCGCGGACGCCGGCATTCAGCCCTTCTCTGGTGGATATGCTGCGGGAAGCCTGGGTGATCGGCTCTCTGGAATTCGGGGCCGCCGATATCCGTTCCGGCTTCACCATCCTGGCGCTCTTGAGCCACGAGGACCTGGCGCGGATCGCGCGCGAAATCGGTCGCGAGCTGGACAAGATCGAGCCCGAAAAACTGCGCAAGGATTTCGCGCAGATCGTCGCGGCGTCGCGCGAGCGCGTGTCGGTTGCCGGGGCAGCGGTTGCTCCCGGAGCTCCCGGTGCTCCGCACGCCATGGGCGGCAAGACGCAGAACCTGGATCAGTTCACCATCGACCTCACAGCCAATGCCAAGGCCGGCAAGATCGATCCGGTGCTGGGGCGCGACTTCGAGATCCGCCAGATCGTCGACATTCTTACACGCCGTCGCCAGAACAATCCCATCCTGACCGGCGAGGCGGGCGTGGGCAAGACGGCAGTGGTGGAGGGCTTCGCGCTGCGTGTGGCCAACGGGGACGTGCCGCCGGTGCTGCGCAACGTCGCCATCCGCACGCTGGACCTGGCTCTGCTCCAGGCGGGTGCGGGCATCAAGGGCGAGTTCGAGAACCGGCTGAAGGGGCTGATCGAGGAAGTCAAGAATTCGCCCACGCCGATCATCCTCTTTATCGACGAGGCGCACACTATGATCGGCGCCGGCGGGCAGGCGGGCCAGAACGACGCGGCCAACCTGCTCAAGCCCGCGCTGGCGCGCGGCGAGCTCCGCACCATCGCCGCCACCACGTGGTCGGAGTACAAGAAGTATTTCGAAAAGGACCCGGCGCTGGCGCGGCGATTCCAGGTGATCAAGGTGGAAGAGCCGACGGAGGAGAAGTGCCGCGTGATGCTGCGCGGCGTGGTGCCCGCGCTGGAGCGCCACCACAACGTGCGCATCCTGGACGAAGGGCTGGCCGCGGCAGTGAAGCTCTCTCACCGCTACCTGCCCGACCGGCAGCTTCCGGACAAAGCCGTCAGCGTTCTGGACACCGCGTGCGCGCGTTTGGCGCTCGGGCAGAACACAACCCCTGCAGCGGTCGAGGACGCCGTGCGGCAGCTCGACGATTTCGCGGTGCAGACGCGCGTGCTGGAGCGGGAGAGCGCGCTTGGCGCCGACCACGGAGAGCGCCTGCAACTGATCGCGGACCAAAAGCAGAAGGTGGAGGCACAGCTTGCCGAGCTGCAGGCACGTTGGGAGAAAGAGCGCGAACTGGTGAGCCGCATTCGCGAGATCCGCGGGAAGCTAGAGGAGGCCTCTTCCTCTGCAGCCGCTGCCTCAGGCGGCAACGGATCGCAGGCCGCCACCGCCGCCAGCCCCGACTCCCTGCGCGCCGACCTGGCGGCGCTGAACACCGAGCTCGAATCCCTTCAGGGCGAATCGCCGCTGATCCGCGTCTGCGTAGACGGGCACATTGTCGGCGACGTCGTATCGGCGTGGACCGGCATCCCCATCGGCAAAATGATGCGCGACGAAATCTCCACCGTGCTCGCCCTCGATCAGCACCTGGGCAAGCGGGTCATAGGGCAGTCGCATGCTCTGGGAGGCATTGCGGAACGCATCCGGACGTCGAAAGCCGCGTTGGAAGATCCTTCGAAGCCGATCGGCGTGTTCCTGCTGGTCGGGCCGAGCGGCGTGGGCAAGACGGAAACCGCGCTGGCGCTCTCCGATATGCTCTACGGCGGCGAGCGGAACCTGATCACCATTAATATGTCGGAGTTTCAGGAGGCGCACACGGTCTCGACGCTGAAAGGCTCGCCTCCGGGCTACGTGGGTTACGGCGAAGGCGGCGTGCTGACGGAAGCCGTGCGCCGGCGGCCGTACTCGGTGGTGCTGCTGGACGAGGTCGAGAAGGCACATCCCGACGTGCTGGAGCTGTTCTTCCAGGTATTCGACAAGGGCATGATGGAAGACGGCGAAGGGCGCGAGATCGATTTCAAGAATACGATCATCATCCTGACTTCCAACGCATGCACCGACACGTTGATGAAGCTGACGGCGGATCCGGAGACCATGCCCAGCCCGGAGGGCCTGGTGAAAGCGCTCAAGCCCGAGCTGAACAAGATCTTCAAGCCGGCGTTCCTCGGTCGCCTGGTGATTATTCCGTACTTCCCCATCCGCGACGAGGCGCTCAAGCACATCATCGTCTTGAAGCTGGGGAAGATTCAGCGCCGGCTTCAGGAGACGCACCGGGTCGCGTTGACCTACGATGACGCTCTCATCGAAGAGGTGGCCCGCCGCTGCACGGAGGTGGAGAGCGGAGCGCGCAACGTGGACAACATTCTGACCAACACGCTGCTTCCCGAAGTCTCGCGGCAGATTCTCAGCCGGATGGCGGAGCGGCAGGGGCTGGCACCGATTCACGTGGCCGTGGGCGAAGGCGGCGCGTTCGTTTATTCGTAGGAGACGCCATGCCAGGATACACGCAGGCCGGACGGCCGCTCTCGGTGACAACCCCGCTGGGTACGGACAAGCTGCTGCTGGTCGGACTGCGCGCGTACGAAGGCATCTCCACGCTCTTCCGCTATGAGTTCGATCTGCTGGCGGAGAGGGACACGGCGGTGCCGTTCGAATCGCTGCTCGGGCAGAAGGTAACCGCGACCCTGAAACTTAGCAGCACGGAATCCCGCTACTTCTCGGGATTTGTTTCGGGCATCTCACAGGGCGGGCGCGATGAGACCTTCACCGATTACCGCCTGGAGGTGGTCCCGCAGTTCTGGCTGCGCACCCGGGACCGGCAGAGCCGCATTTTTCAGTACCTCAGCGTGCCGGACATTCTTCATCAGGTCCTGGCGGGGCTGGACGTCGTCTGGGAGATCCAGGGTTCTTTCAATCCGCGCGAATATTGCGTGCAGTATCGCGAAACCGATTTCGAATTCGCCAGCCGCCTGATGGAGGAGGAGGGGATCTACTACTTCTTCAAACATTCCAGCAGCGGGCACCAGATGGTGGTGGCGAACACGCCCCAATCGCACGAGGACTCGAAACCGGAGAGCGCCATCTACGAGGAGATTACCGGCGGAACCCGTCCGGAGCTGCGCGTCTATAGCTGGCAGAAGACGCAGAGCCTGCGGTCCGGCAAGACGACGTTGTGGGACGCCAACTTCGAGCTGCCGGGCAAACACCTGGACGCCAGCAAGACGATCGTGGACACAGTTCAGGTGGGGACGGTTACGCAGAAGCTCAAGGTGGGCGGCAACGAGAGCATGGAGATTTACGACTTTCCCGGCGATTACGCGAACCGGTATGACGGCGTCAACCGCAGCGGCGGGGACAGCGCCAGCGAGCTGCAGAAGATCTTCGAAGACAACAGACGTACGGTTGACATCCGGATGCAGGAAGAGGCATCGCGCGGGCTCGAGATCCGCGGCGCCTCCACCTGCCCGCAGTTCACGGCGGGCTACCGCTTCAAGCTGGAGCGGCATTTCAACGCGGACGATACCTATGTACTGACGGCGATCGAGCATCGCGCCGTGCTCCATGGCGCCTACCGCAGCGGCAGGGCGGACGTGAACCTGGCATACGACAATTCCTTCACGTGCATTCCGCTGGCGCTGCCCTTCCGGCCGCCGCGGGTGACGCAGATTCCACACGTTTACGGCGCGCAGACCGCGGTGGTGGTGGGCCCGCAGGGCGAAGAGATTTTTACCGACAAATACGGGCGCATCAAGGTTCAGTTCATGTGGGACCGGCAGGGCAAGGACGACGGCGACAGCTCCTGCTGGGTACGCGTGGCAACGCCGTGGGCCGGGAAGCAGTGGGGCATGATTCACATCCCGCGCATGGGCCAGGAGGTGGTGATCGAGTTCGTGGACGGCAATGTGGACCACCCGCTGGTGGTGGGGAGCGTGTACAACGCAGACCAGATGCCTCCCTATACATTGCCCGACAACAAAACACAAAGCGGGGTGAAAAGCCGCAGCAGCCTCAGCGGGACGTCGGCCAACTTTAACGAGATCCGCTTCGAGGACAAGAAAGACAGCGAGCTGCTATTCATCCATGCGGAGAAGGATCAGACCATCGAGGTGGAACACGACGAGAGTCACTGGGTGGGGAACGACCGGACGAAGACCATCGATCACGATGAGACCACGCATGTGAAGCACGACCGGACCGAGACGGTCGACAACGACGAGACCATCACGATCCATGGCAACCGCACCGAGACGGTGGATAAGAACGAGACCATCACCATCCATCAGAACCGGACCGAGACTGTGGACAAGGACGAGAACATCACGATTTCCGGCGGCCGGACGGAGAGCGTGAGCAAAGACGAAAGCATCACGATCGGCGGGAGCCAGACGATCAGCGTGGGCAAAGACATCTCCATCACCGCCGGGAAATCGATCACGCTGACCTGCGGAGCGAGCACCATTACCATGGACACGAAGAGCATATCGATCAGCTCGGTGAAGATCGACATCAGCGGCGACATCTCCGTGAACGTGGATTCGGCCATGACCAAGGTCAACGCCAGCGGGGTTCTGACGCTCAACGGCAGCCTGACCAAGATCAATTGAGATGACACCCGCCACTCCTACCGCCGCGCAGATCTGCTCCGTCGCCGGGCTCGGCAAGGAGGCGCTCGCCCTGCTGCGGGAGGATCACACACCGCCGGCGTACCTGGCCGTGTTGATCGAGAAAAAACAGTTCAAAGATGCCATCCGGTTTCTGGCGCATGCCATGCCGAAGCGGGAGGCCGTGTGGTGGGCGTGGGTGTGCGCGCGGCGCAGCGCCGGGACCGAAGTGCCTGCGAACATCAAAGCGTCGCTGGACGCCACCGAAAAGTGGATCGCGCAGCCGAGCGACGAGCACCGGCGGGCGGCGATGGCGGCGGCCGAGGCGGCGGACCTGGGAACGCCGGCGGGCGCGGCGGGTGCGGCGGCCTTCTTCTCCAGCGGCAGTATCGCTCCGCCGGACGCGGCGCCGGTTCCGCCTGGGCCGTTCCTCACGGCGAAGTCAGTCTCGGCCTCGGTGCTGGTGGCGGCGCTTTCCGGCGAGCCCGAACAGGCGGCGGACAACTTCCGCGCATTTCTGAATCAAGGCCTGGACGTGGCCAAACGAATCAAACTCTGGAACAAGGAGACACGCTGATATGGGACAACCGGCAGCCCGCGTGGGCGATATGCACACGTGCCCGATGCAGACCCCCGGGGTTCCGCCGATTCCGCACGTGGGCGGTCCGATCCTGCCACCTTGCGCGGTTACGGTCCTGACCGGCGGGATCCCGCAGGCCCGCTCGACCGACCTGGCCACCTGCGTGGGACCGCCGGATACGATCGTGAAGGCGTCCACGACGGTGCTGGTCTGCGGATTGCCCGCCGCGCGTATGGGTGACATGACCGCGCACGGCGGGTCGATCGTGATGGGACTGCCGACGGTGTTGATCGGCGGCTGAGCGGTGCCGCGACGCCTCAGTGCGTCATCGAGTACACCACGTAATTGATCCCGATGCGGATTCCCAGCGCCGAGAACCGTTCGTCGTATTGCGGGTTGTCGGCGTGCTCCCACGAATCGCCCAGGTCCATGTTGTGGCAGATGGCGACCATCAGCCGGCCACGGTCATCGAAGATGCCGCGCCAGGTGTCCTTGTACCCATCGGCTTCGTAGGTGCGGCCGCTTCGGATGTACTGCGCGCCGGGCACCTGGTACTTGTCGTCGAGGTCGTAGATGGTGTGGAAGATCGCGTTGCCGGCGGGCAGGTCGACGATCTCGCGGTCCGGGAAGACACGCCGCATACTGGCTTCGAAGATGCGCCACTCCGCGGTGCCGTGAAAATCGTCGCACATGAAGAAACCGCCGCGCAGCAGGAACTCACGCAGCGATTTGGCCTGGGCGTCGGTGAGATCCCAGTGTCCAACCTCCACCGCGTAAAGAAAGGGCCAGTCGTATTGATCGCCTTCGTCGAGATTGACCGGCTGTTCGACGCTGCGCGAGTGGACGCGAGTGAGCCGCCGCATGGCTGCCGAGAAATGGCGGTCGGAGCGCGGATAGTCGGTCGTCCAACTCGACCGGCCGAGCCGCCAATCACCGCGGAAACGATAACCGTAGCCGTATCCGTAGCGGCCGACGTTGGCTGGAGGATACATGAGACGGGCGAAGGCCCATTCGGCTTTGTCCCGGTAGTCGGCTGGCAGCGGGAACTCTTCGTACTCGTTGCCGGGAAACTCGCGAAACGGGCGCTGTGCCAGCAGGGCGGTGAGGAACACGGCCCCTGCGGCCGCGGCACGCCAGATTGCCTTCCGCGAGCGCATCTTCCGAAGCCCCCTGGGCAGGCTGAAGCCTGTCCTACTTACTTGCCGGTGGCGGCGACGCAGCGGCCGCGATTTCCCGTCTCGGCCCCAGCCCCAGCGCAATCAACGACAGCGAATTGATCTTACCCGACGGCTCGAGGTTCTGCTCGGACTGAAACCGCCGCAGCGCATCGATCGAATTCTGATTCCAGGCGCCGTTGGCATCCTCGCCCTGCAGATAGCCCTTGGCGACGAGCGCATTCTGGATCTCGCGATAGCGCTCCGGTGTGGGTGTAAGCTGGCGATTCCGCCACGTGGCGGACTTCTTCGCGGGAGCCTTCTTACGGGCCGACGCAGTCGCCGCCCCCTTTTTCGCGGGAGCTTTGGTGGACACCGTTTTGGCGGTGCTCTTTTTTACGGGCGTCTTCTTCTTGGCCTGGGTGGTGGTAGTTTGGGCACCCCACATGAGCAGCGTCATGGCGGCCATCACCGCAAGCCCGAGCAGTCTTTTCATCTATCTCCGAACCATTGTAACCAACAATGGCACAGCTTATTGGTTCATGGGCAAGGTTCCGGCGATGTAAGTCGTGTTCCAGTCCGAACCGCGGCCGCCCGGCGTCGCACGGCGCAGCACCTTGAACTGGACGGCGTCGCCCGGCTTCAGCGTGCCGCGGACGTGCTGCAGGTCGTCCACGTTGTTCACCGGTTGCCGGTTGATGGCCACAATCACGTCGTTGGGCGCGAGCCCGATATCTTCGGCGAAGGAATTCGGCTCGACGGACGTTACCTGGACGCCTCCCTTGATCTTCAGACCCAGGTTGTCCATCTGGCGCTCGGTCAAAGGCATGACGTTCATGCCGAAGCTGACCGCGGTCGAATCGTCGTTTTTCGGCGTGTTGTCCTTGCCGCCGCCGAACTGCTCGGGGAAGATCTGCGCAAGGTCGCCGACCACGACTTTCAGGTCGTGCTTCTTCTGCTCGCGATCTACGGTGAGGTCGAGCGTCGATCCGACTGGAGTCGTGCTTACGATGCCCACCAACTGGTTGCCGTCGTGAATCGGCTTGCCGTTGATGGCGGTGATCACGTCGCCTTCCTTCATCCCCGCCCTGGCGCTGGGTCCGCCTGGCGTAACTTCCTCGACAAACACGCCTTCCTTGACGCCGGCCACCTTCAGGTTGGCCTGGGCGCGAGTGGTGTCGGACGGTGTGAACTTGACGCCGATGGAACCACGGGTGACCTTTCCGTTCTTGATGATGTCGTTGTAGACGCGCGCGGCTTCATTGATGGGCAGCGCGAACCCGATGCCCTGGAATCCGCCGGAGTGCGACGCGATCGCGGTGTTGATGCCGATCACCTCGCCGCGGATGTTCAGCAGCGGGCCGCCGCTGTTGCCGGGGTTGATGGCGGCGTCGGTCTGCAGGAAGTGCTGGAACTGGGCGTGCGGGTCTACTTCGCGCCCCTTGGCGCTGATGATGCCCGCGGTCACGGTGGCCTCGTAGTTGAACGGCGAGCCGATGGCTACCGCCCAGTCGCCCACCTGCACCGCGTCCGAATTTCCGATCTTGGCGGGCACCAGGTTGTGCTTACCCTCGACATGGATTACCGCGAGGTCTGTGGGGCCATCCACGCCGATCAGCTTGGCGGGATACTCTTCGGGATCGTCGTGGAACTTGACCTGAATGCGGTCCGCCTTGTCCACCACGTGGTTATTGGTCAGGATGTAGCCTGCCTTGTCCACCACTACGCCCGAGCCGGTGGCGCTGCCGCGGCGCTGCATATCGGGAGAGCTGAACGGCGCGCCGAAAAAGCGCTGGATGAAATCATCCATCCCGCCGCCGCTGTCCCCTTGGTCGTCGTCCGGCGGGACTACCTGCCGCCGTCCGCGGTTGGACCGCGATGTGGTCTTCGGCAGGTACGTGGTGGAGATGTTTACAACGCTGGGTCCCACCTCCTTGGCAATCTGGCTGAACGAATTCGACAATTCAACCGGGTTCGGGATCACCAGCGGGGTCGCGCCGGGCGCCACCGTCTTGTCATCCCTGGCCGCCTTCACGCCCTGGTTGACCAGCGTACCGATCACGATGCCCAGGCATAGCGTGAATACCACCAACGTAAACGAAAGAACCTTCTGTGTTCGCATCCTGTCAAAGAAACTCATTACCTACAACCTCCGCATGCGCCGCCGGGACATATTATATTCCTCCGCCGCGCAGCTAACCATTTGGATGTGCCGGGGAATCCAGCCGTTTCAACTCGACGAGCAAGACGCCGCCCAAGATGAACGCCGCACCCACGGCCGCATGCCCTGCAAGGCCTTCGCCCGCAACCACAAACGATGTGACCCAGGCGACCACGGGCTCCAACGCGAAGATGAGAGCGGTGCGCGTGGAGGTCGTGTATCGCTGTGCCCACGCCTGGATCGTAAAGGCCAAGGCGGTCGACAGCAGGGCTGATACCAGTATCGCCCAGATGACGGCTGGATGCCAGGCCATACGGGGGGATTCCATCACCGGCAGGAGCGCCAGCGAGGCCACGGCGGCCGCGCCCACCTGCGTCACGCTCAGCACAGGAAAACTGACCAGGGCGGAGAAGTGGCCGAGTGTGACGATATGGCCGGCGAACGCTGCCGCTCCCAAAATGGTCAGCACGTCTCCGAGGCCCATGGGACCGATCGGCCACTGCAGCGTCATCAATGCCATGCCCAGGGTGGCCACAAGCACTCCCGCCACCTCGAAGAGCCGCGGCCTGACCTTATAGACGAGCGCAGCGACCAAAGGTACCAGGACGGTGGTCAGCCCGGTAAGGAACGCCGATTTCGGAGCGGTGGTAAAACGCAGGCCCTGGGTCTGGAAGAAGAATCCGGTGAAGAGCAGGATTCCAGTGAGGACGCCGCCCCATCGCGGGGTGCCAGGCTCCCGCTTACCGAGCAACTGCTTTCGAAAAAACAGGCCCAACACGATGGCAGCCAGTCCGAACCGGATGCTCAGGAACAGCACCGCGGAGATATCCCGCAGGGCGGCCTTGATGAGTACGAAGGTCGCGCCCCACAGCACGGTGTTCAATGCCAGGGCCGCTTCGGCCCACCGGCGGCTCACCGGCCATTGCCCTCGCGCATGAGCAGCAGGAGCGTGAGCAGAATCCGCTTCAGACCCAGGTCACGTCCTTCCGGGCTGAACCATTCGCCGGTGGTGTGCGCCCCGCCGCCGACTCCGCCGGCGCCGATGGCGAGGGCCGGAATGCCCATCGACAGCGGAATATTGGCGTCGGTGGAAGAGCAATCCAGGTGGGAACGGATCCCCAGGTGAGCATCGACCGCGCGCACATATTGCAGGATCGGCGCCTGCTCCGGCAGGGCAGCCGCGGGACGCGACCCGATTTCGCGCACCTTAGCAGCTACGCGCCCTCCGCTGGCGCGCTGATTCTCCTGCTCGCGCGCGCTCTCCACCGCGGAATTCAACAGGTCCACCAGCGCGTCCATACGCTCGTTGCTTTCGGAGCGGATATCGACCTTGGCGCGGGCCGACTGGGCAATCGCGTTGACCCCGCTGCCGCCCTCGATCAGCCCCACGTTGAGCGACGATTTCGGACCGGTGTCGAGCCTGGCTTCGGTGAACGTGGCAACGGCCCGGCAGAGCGCGTGCAGCGGATTTCCGGCGCCGTAGTCGCTCCAACTGTGGCCGCCGGGTCCGCTGAAGGTCACCTCGAAGCGCCGGCTGCCCAGTGCCCGGTTGGTGATGTGATCGGTATTGGCGCCATCGATCACGAGGAAGGCGCAGACTCTTCGCGCCTGTTTGCAGAGTTGACGCATGCCCAGCAGATTGCCTTCGCCCTCTTCGCCGACGTTAGCCGCCAGCATCAGTCCGCGGCCGGTGTCGAGGGCCTTGGGAAAGGCCTTCCACGCCCGCGCCATGGCCAGCAGCGCCGCCAGGCCGGCGCCGTTGTCGCTGACCCCGGGGCCGCGAAAGCGGCCGTCCGCGTCGATCGAGATTTCGTCTTTATTGCGCGGGGCGAGCACGGTATCCAGATGCGCCGTCAGGGCGACGAACGGCTCCTCACCGGCGGTGGCGATCACGTTCCCCGCGCGGTCGATGGAGGCCTCCCAGCCGAGACCGCGGAACTGATCGAGGAACCAGGCGGCGCGCTCCTGTTCCATGAACGTAGGGGAAGGCACGCGGCAGAGTTGCAGTTGGATCTCGTTGATCCACTGTTTCTCGCGAGTGAAGAATTGAAGGCACTCCTTCACTCCCGGCAATTCCGCGATCTCGTTAACATTGACCCCCGTCGAGGCGGTGTTGGCTGGCATGCCTTTTGCCAGTGTATCGCGGAGGGCCACCGTGCCGCGGATGGTCGCTTCCTCCGCCCGCCGCGCCCGAGGGGTAGGCATTCTCTCACTGCGCCCAAAGGTGCAACAGCCGATCTGATGAGATACGTATTTCTGCTCCTGCTCCTGGCGCCGTTGATCGCATGCCGCACCAACGAATCTCCCGAGGCTCAGGTTGACGATCTTCAAATCGCCACGCAGATCAAGGCCAAACTCGCCACGGACGTCGGGCTGTCGAGTGTCACCAATGTCGCGGTGAACTCTACCAACGGCGTGGTAACTCTGTCCGGGCAGGTCGATTCGCCGAATACCAAGGCGAAGGTGGAGACGATTGCCAAGGCGACCCCCAAAGTGATGCGTGTAGTGGATAACCTCCAGGTTGCCTCCCGCGCGACTGCCGATCACTGAAGCTGAAAACCAAGCCGAACGTGGTGGAGAATCCGCTGCGCCTGGCCGGCGGCAAGCGAGAACAGGAGAAGGCTCACAGCTTTCTTCATCGCGTCCATCGATCACTGCCGGGCAGACAGGCTGCCGCCGTACGAGCTTTCACCGTCGCTTATGGCCCCTCCATTGCAAATCAAACTTGAAGGAGCCCTGTACGCGTGATGCACGGCACATTGACAGGCAGAACGGCAGCGATGGTGTTCCTGGGGCTGGTTCTGGGCGGAGAAGCCGCGGCCCAAATCACCGACCCGGGCACTGCCGCGGGCCCATCGGCTTATGTTCCATTGACTCGTGAGGAGCGGCTGGATCTCTACTTCAGATCGATGTTCGGCCCAATGGCATGGGTCAGGAGCGGGATCAGCGCTGGATGGGGACAGTTGCGCGACCGGCCCAAAGAATGGAACGAGGGCGCGCGGGGATTCGGACTCCGCTACGGCAGCGCCACGGCGGAGCGGATTACCAGGGGAACGATCACCGCGGGGGCGGCAGCGCTCTTGCACGAAGACAATCGCTATTTTCACCCGGCCGCAACCGACAAAGGGGCGCGCTTGAAGTACGCCCTTGCCAGCACATTCCTGGCGCGAAAAGATGACGGCACGCGGCGTTTTTCGTTCTCACGAATCGGCGGCATGGGCGCGGCCGCGCTGATCTCACGAACGTGGCAGCCGGAAAGCACCAGCAGCATGAGAAGCGCGGGCGTCAATTTCGGAGTGATGCTGGGAGCGGCAGCCGGCTTCAACGTGGCCCGAGAATTTCTGCCTGGAAAGCTGAAGACCCTCTTCAAGTGGGAAGACTGAAAACACTCCTCCGGCCGCACGTCCGTTCCCTGGTGATCGGGCTGGCAGCGGTGATCGGCGAAGGCGTCGCGGGACTTCTGGAGCCATGGCCGCTCAAGATCGTATTCGACAATGTTCTTCGAGCCCGTGCGTCGCACGGGGACCACGGCTGGCTCGATCGATTCCTGCAAGCGCACATCGGCAACGACCCGATGGCGATCCTGAAGTTCGCGGCGCTGGCGGCGCTGGCGATCGCCATCTTCGGAGCGGCCTGCTCGTATACCGAGAAGTACCTGACCACCAGCGTCGGCCAGTGGGTGATGCATGACTTGCGCCGTACGTTTTATTCCCACGTGCAGCGCCTCTCGCTCGCCTTCCACGATCACAAGCAGACCGGCGACCTGATCAGCCGCGTCACGGGCGATATCGATGCGATCCAGAGCTTCATCGCCTCCGGCCTGCTGGGCGCGCTCATCGATGTTCTCACGCTGGCCGGCATCGTCGGGGTGATGTTTTACCTGAACTGGCGTTTCACGCTGATCGCTCTTTCGATTACGCCGGTACTATTCGCCGTGGTCTTCTCTTACACGCGGCGCATCAAGAAAGCGTCGCGCGAAGTCAGAAAGAAGGAAGGCGAGATGGTCTCGGTGATCCAGGAGGTGCTTACCTCCATCCGCGTAGTAAAGGCCTTTGGACGCGAAGAATACGAGCAGCGCCGCCTCGAGGAGGAGAGCCTGGAATCCGTGGAAATCGCGTTGCGCGCGCGCGGTCTGAAATCCAAGCTGTCCCCGATCGTCGAGATCATTGTCGCCGTCGGCACCGCCATCATGTTGTGGTTCGGGGCGCGGATGGTGCTGGCAGGCACTATGGAGGCGGGCTCCCTGATCGTCTTCATTTTCTACCTGGGCAAAATGTACAAGCCGATGCAAGACCTGTCCAAGATGACCGACTCGTACTCCAAGGCCGCCGTCGGCTACGAGCGCATCCGCGAGGTGCTGGACACGCATCGCGAGGTTGCGGATCTGCCCGGGGCGCGCCCGGCGCCGAGGTTCAAGGGCGGGATCGAATTCGAGCACGTGAGCTTCAGCTATGAGCCGGATGTACCGGTGCTTCGCGACATCAGCTTCCGCATTGAGCCCGGCCAGGTGGCCGCGCTATGCGGGCCGACCGGCGCCGGCAAGACGACGATCGTCAGCCTGATTCCGCGGTTCTACGACGCGGTTTCGGGTGTGATCCGGATCGACGGCACCGATGCGCGGAAGTTCACGCAAAAGTCGCTCCGACAGCAGATCAGCTTCGTTCTGCAGGAAACACTGTTGTTTCACGGCACGGTCTGGAGCAACATCGCTTACGGCAAGCCGGGCGCCACGCGCGACGAGATTCTGCGCGCGGCGAAAATTGCCAATGCGCAGGAATTCATCGAGAAACTGCCGGATGCGTACGATACGATCGTCGGAGAGCGCGGCGTCACGCTCTCCGGTGGCCAGCGCCAGCGAATCGCAATCGCGCGGGCGGTGATCCGGAATTGCCCGATTCTGATCCTCGACGAGCCCAGCTCCGGACTCGATGCCGGATCGGAGAAGCTGGTCTTCGAGGCACTCGACCGCCTGATGGAAGGCAAGACTTCGCTGGTCATCGCACACCGGCTCTCGACAATCCGGCGGTCGGACATTATCTTCGTGGTGAATCAGGGTGCCATCGTCGAGCGCGGCAAGCATGACGATCTGCTGAAGGCCGGCGGCTTGTATGCCGAGCTCTACGAGCTGCAATTCCGCCAGGAGGAGGAACTTACAGGTCGGTAAGGGCGGCAATCCGTTTGAGGACGATCTGCGTGAACCGGTCCGCGTCCGACTCGGAGTAACCCGCGGCCCTAAAAGCGTCTCGGATCTGGCGCGGCGAAAGGCGCGCCAGCAGTTGTCCCACCCAGCGGGCATCGGCGAGCGGCACATGCTTCCCGATGGACTCCAGGTGCACTCGTTTCAAGTACTCGGGCAGGCTGACAACAAAGACGAAACGCGGGCGCGCCGGAGTCTGGAAATCGACGGCGTCGCCGCGGAGATTGCGGATGAAAGTGGATTTTTCGTATTCCGCGAGATCGTCCTTGGCTTTGTATTCCGGCCAGCTCCGGCCGGGCGTGCCGAAGCTGGCGCCCAGGTCGCTGACCAGAAAGATGCGCTCATCGTCGCGTTGGTAGACAGCGTTATTTTCAGGTTTCAGGTCCCAGTTGTTGATTAGCGCCATTACCGCCTTGAGCCCATTGGCATCGCGATTGTGCGCCCACAGCGGATCCCGCCAATCCCAGATGCCTATTTTCTTCTCGCCGTCGGGCATACGCTTGAAACGGGCGCAGGCGATGGCGCCGCCCGGACCCACCAGTTTCGATCCTCGCTTCAGGTGGGCCGGGAGGCCTTCCACTTTGAAATCGCGCACCAGGTAATCTTCGCTGGTGAAGAATCCCACCGACCACACCAGGCGCGAGGCCGCGGTTTCCGGCCGCGCCTCCTGGCCCATTTTCACCTTCCATTTGACGCCGCCGGCGTCGATCACGTTGATTTTCGGGTTCGAACCTGCCTGGTCCTCGCTCAGGAAGCGATAGGGCCCGCGGGGCTGATGAGCTTTTCCGCCTGGTCCGTAAAAGAGGTCCCGGCTTGAAATGTCATGAGGCTCACGCCAGAAGCTTCCGGGGCCGGCGATGGCAATTTTTTCCTTGCTGGCTCCGGCGCAAAGACCGGCGGCGACGCCGGCCATCAGAATCAACCGCGCGAACTGGCGCACTTTCCGGCTCATCAGGGCCCCCTGGCAAACGGCGCAAGAACTGCAAGTCCGAAGAGTGCAGGAGCGCTGCCAGTGAAATTATTGATACAGCCGGGCGAGGGGATTCTCCCACTCGTGAAAGGGATTGCAGCCGCGAAAACGAGTGTTGAAATCGTGGTATTCCGCTTCGACCTGCTGGAGATCGAGCGCGCCCTCACGCGGGCGGTGAACCGTGGAATCACCGTGCGCGCGCTGATCGCGCATACCAATCGCGCGGGGGAAGAGAACCTCCGGAAGCTGGAATTGCGGCTCCTGGGAGCGGGGATATCGATGGCGCGCACTGCCGACGACCTGGCGCGATACCACGGAAAACTGATGCTGGTGGACCGGCGAGAGCTTTATTTGCTAGCGTTCAACTTCACCTATTCGGACGTCGAGCACAGGCGCAGTTTCGGCTTGATCACCAGGAGCAGCGACATCGTGCACGAGGCCGGGAAGCTGTTTGATGCCGATACCAGACGGATTCCATACGAGCCGGGCGTGGACCGGTTTCTGGTGAGCCCCGCTTCGAGGACCGTGTCGCGGAATATATGAGCCAGCGCGCCAAGCTGAAGCCGGAATCGAAGCCGTTGAAACCCACCCCCTCTACCGAGAAGATTCTTACTCACGAGCACGAGCTGGCGGAGCGGATCGTCGCCGCGCGCGCCGATGCCGTGCGCGGCGAGATCTTCACTCCTCAGGTCGCGGTGGAGTTTCGCCGATTGATAGCAATCACGATGCACGGCCCGGACGCGCCGGCTATCCGTGTCAGCCTCATCCGGGCCGAACCGGTATGGTTGAACGCGTTGCGGGTCAATCATCGGTACCCGCACGATGTGCCCCTGCAATCCACACCACCCTCTCTGCTGTTGAACTTGCCGTCGCTTCCGCCGGAACTCCAGTACCGTGTGGTGGGAAATTCACTCGTGCTTCTGGATGTCGGCGCCAAACTGATTGTGGACTACCTGCCACATGCCATTGATCCGGTACCATGAGACGGCGCGCTACTGTCTTTTTGCTGGCCGCCTGGATGGCCGGCGCCGCGGCGAAAATCATCCTTCCGCTGAAGCCGGATTCGGTGCGCTTCGCCGTGATTGGCGACAGCGGCACCGGGGGCGCAGCCCAGCGCGAAGTCGCCCTGCAAATGGAGGAGTGCCGCAAGAGTTTTCCGTTCGATTTCGTCCTGATGCTGGGTGACAACATCTACGGCCACAAGACTCCGGAGGACTACCTGCGCAAATTCGAGGAGCCCTACCAGGGGCTGCTGGCGGCCGGCGTGAAGTTTTATGCTTCACTGGGCAACCACGACGATCCCAATTCAAAGGCCTACAAGCCCTTCAACATGGATGGGAAAAAGTACTACAGCTTCAAGAAGGGTGGCGTGCTGTTTCTTGCACTCGACAGTAACTACATGGACCCCGCACAGCTCAATTGGCTGAAGAGCGAGTTGCACAGCTCGAACGCGACCTGGAAGATCTGTTTCTTCCATCACCCACTGTATTCACACGGAAAAATGCACGGCTCCGACCTGGATCTGCGAAAGCTGCTGGAGCCGATATTTCAAGAGCAGGGCGTGGCAGTGGTGTTCTCCGGCCACGAGCACGTGTATGAGAGGATCAAGCCCCAGAAAGGCATCTATTACTTCGTCGTGGGCAATTCCGGTGAGTTGCGCGTCCACAACCTCAGGCACTCGCCCGACACGGCCGCCGGCTTCGATACGGACCGCGCGTTTCTCCTGGTGGAAATCGACGGGAATTCGCTGTACTTTCAAGCCATCTCCCGCACAGGGGAAACCATTGATTCCGGTGAGCTGGCGGCGCCGCAGCACAGTGGCAGCACGGTTGCAGCACGCTGAGTGAAGAAGGAGTGCATATGAATGGTAAGTCCGGCTTGTTCACTACTCTCGTAGCGGTCGGCGTTGGCGGCGCGTTGATGTACTGGTTCGACCCGGACGCAGGCAAGCGCCGGCGTGCTCAAACGCGGGTCACATCGCGGCGGATCGCGGCCGATGTTCAAAGGGCTATCGACAGGTCGTCACGTGGTCTGGAGCGGCCCCACGATTCCACAGCCTAACGTGACGAGCGGGCGGCTTTCGACTTACCCGTTCCGCTGAGCGCGGTCAGCAGCGCGTGGCCGTCGGGACTGCCCAGGCCGGTGCAGGCATCCCAACCGGTCACGGCCGAGTAGGCGCCGTTGTTGCCGGAGGTGATGTCGTGGAACGTGCCCTTGGCGGGCGCCGAATAAAGCGTTGGATTCAGAAAACCAAGCGGTTTGCCGAGCTGCTGGTTCATCATGGCGATCAACGCTGCCCAGAGGGGCGCAACCGCGCTGGTCCCACCGAAAACCGTGGTCCGGCCGTCGACACGAATCTGGTACCCCGTTGCGGGATCGGCATCGCCCGCGACATCGGGAACTCCGCGCCCCTTGAAGTGCGAGGGATTCACCGATACCGGCACTTTGGCGCCCGCCTGGTAGGAAGGCAGAGCGAACGTCTCGCTCACGCCGCCCCCGGTGGCGCCGCCACCGGTCTCGTTCCACACCACCTCTTTGGTGATCTTGGTCCTGGACGATTCGAGGCGTGTGCCGCCGCAGGCCAGCACGTTGGGGCTCGACGCGGGGAAGTCCACGTGCGCGGCGCCATCGGTTGCGCCATCGGAGGAGCCGTTGTCGCCCGCCGCGCAGCAGACAGTGACGCCCAGGAGCCCGGCGTCCTGAAACGCCTGGTCGAACGCGTTCATGGCTTGCTCGGTCCAAGACGATTCCGGACCGCCCCAACTGATCGAGACCACCGAAGGCTTGCGCACGCTGTCGTGAATCGCGCTGGTGACCGCGTCGAGGAAGCCCTGGTCGGTGTTAGGCGCGAAGTAGACCGCCATTTTCGCTCCGGGTGCGACGGCGCCGACCACTTCGATATCCAGCATCACTTCGCCGTCCGCACTGTTAGGGTTGCCCACCGGACGGTTCTGGGCGCCATCCACGGAGACCGCGGTAACGGTGGGAGGGGTCTTGATTCCAAGACCGGTGAAATAGGTATTCAGCTCGGAGGAGCGGAAGCCTCCACCCAGTTCGAGAATCGCCACCGTCTGTCCGGAGCCGTTGACGCCCGTGGGGAAGTCGTACAATTGGGCAACGGCTATCGGGGTATACGAGGTATCGCCGGCAGCCTCGGGGGCCGCTTTTGGCGTGTGGCGGCGAAGATGAGTAGTGGCCTGCGGGCGATCGTCCAGCCCGAAAACCCCTACGATGACATCGGCCAGGCTACCGGGGATCGAGATGCTGCCGACGCGCCCGCGATAGGTGCCCTGGGGATGTTGGTAGAGCTGCAGTTCGGTGCCGAATGCCTCGCTCATATTGGCTACGGTTCCGTTGAGAACCATGGTGCGGCGGGCGAGATCGACGTGAGCTACGGCCAGATCGTGCTCGGTGGCGAAGGCCTCCACCGACGCGACATCCGCCGGGTCCGCGCCGTACTGGCTGGCGAACTCCTCACGCGCCAGGGGCGCCGTTTTCGGCGCGGGAAGCGCGCTCTTCCGTCGCAGGAGAACGGTGACGGTCAAGATGGAGTTGGGGTCGGGGCTCCCAACGATTTGAGAGCCATGTTTGGGTTGGCGCTCGCTGCCGCGCAGTACGACTCGTTCAACAGGCATTACCTTCCTCCGTGGAAGTGAAAAAGTTTCGGCTACAGAATATCACTCGCGGAGTCGACCGGATGCCGGCAATCGTACGTAAGAGAACAAAATCGGCAGGTTGGAAGCCTGCCTCAACAGTTCTAGACCTTCTCGGGCACGACGAACGGCCTGCGATATTCGCGGGTCATCAGCTTGCTAGCCTCGGCATCACCCTGAATGGTCATCGTCTTCGGGTCGAAGTGGATCGTGCGGCCCACGCGATAGGAGATGTTGGCCAGGTGCACCAGCACGGTGGATGCGGCGCCTTCTTCGATCTCGGCGGCGAGTGTTTCGCGCTTGCGGTCGCGGACGGCGGAGAAGAAGTTGGCAAAGTGGCTGCCGCCTTTGGTCATGGTCGGGCCGGCTTCCGCGGACTTGCCCAGGAAGAAGGAGTACTTGGTGTAGCCCGCGATCGCCATGTACCCCTTGGATCCGTAGAACAGGTTGCCGATGGTGTTGGAGTCGCGGCCGCCCTCGCCGATGCCGCCCTCGTGGTTGGACATCCAGTGGCGCACCTCGAACTCCATCATCTGCCTCCTGCCGTTCTCGTTAAACTCGAACGCGCAGTTGAGCGTGTTGGGCGTCTCCTGGTCATCGTCGAACATGAATTTGCCGCCGATGGCCGTCACCTTGGTCGGGAACTTGACGCCCAGGCCCCAGCGCGCGATATCGACTTCGTGGATGCCCTGGTTGCCCAGGTCGCCGTTGCCGAAGTCCCAGAACCAGTGCCAATTGTAGTGGAAGCGGTTCCTGGTGAACGGCTTCTTGGGCGCCGGACCGGTCCACAAGTCGTAATCCACACCGCTCGGTGGATCGCTGATGGGCGTCTTGCCGATCGTGTCGCGCCACTTGTAGCACAGCCCGCGCGAGAGGTAGAGATCGCCGATCAGGCCGTCGCGCATCTTCTGGATGCCGTCCTGCAAGGCCGCCGAGGAGCGGCTCTGGCTGCCCTGCTGCACCATGCGGTTGTACTTGCGCGCCGCGGCCACAATCTGCTTCGCTTCGAAAATGTTATGCGAGCACGGCTTTTCGACATACACGTCCTTGCCCGCCTGGCATGCCTGGATGGTCATTAGCGTGTGCCAGTGATTTGGGGTGGCGATGGAGATGGCGTCGATCGACTTATCTTCGAGAAGCTTTCGGTAGTCGGTGTAGACCTGCGGTTTCTTCTGCGTCTGCGTTTCGAGCGCCTTGGCGCGTTCGTCGAGGATGTTCTGGTCGACGTCGCACAGCGCCACCAGTTCGACGTTGGGCTGGGCCGTGATCTCTTTGATGTGGTCCTTGCCCCGGCCGCGCAGGCCGATGGTGGCCACGCGAATGGTGTCGTTGGGGCTTCCAAAAACGGTGGAAGAGGCGGCGGCCGCGGCCGCAGTGCTGATAAAGAAATGTCTTCGATCCATGGTGTCCGTTATCGCTATAGCAGCCTACTTTATCACATTCTCGGGTCTTCCGGAGAGAAACGCCGAGACGTTGTGTACCACCAGATCCATCAGGCGGCTGCGGGCCTCGTGCGTGGCCCACGCCATGTGCGGTGTGACCAGGCAATTGCGTGCGGAGAGCAGCGGGTTGGTATCGATGGGCGGCTCGACGCTCAGCACATCGAGCCCGGCTCCCGCCAGGCGCCCCGCGTTGAGCGCATCGGCGAGGTCCTGGTCCACCACCAGCGGGCCGCGCGAGGTGTTGATGAGGAACGCGTCCGGTTTCATCCACGACAGCGTGCGCGCGTTGATCATGCCGTCGGTGTCGGGGAAGAGCGGCGAATGCAGGCTGACCACGTCACTCTCCCGCAGCAGTTCCTCTACGCTCGCCCATCGAAAGCCATCCCATGCGGGCGGCTGGCCGAGGTAGGTGTCGTTGGCGATCACCTGCATCCCCATGGCGTCCGCGATGCGGCCGGTGGCGCGCCCGATGCGCCCGAAGCCGACAATCCCCATGGTCTTTCCGGCTAGTTCCACCAGCGGAGACTTCCAGAAGCTCCAATCCGGCGACTTCGACCACTCGCCCGCGCGCACCGCGTCGGAGTGCATCCCCACGCGATGGCAAAGCTCCAGCAACAGCGCGAAAACAAACTGCGCCACGCTTGCTGTGCCGTACGTCGGGACATTGGTGACCGTGATCCCGAGCCGGTTCGCGGCGGCCACGTCTATGACGTTGTACCCGGTGGCCAGCACGCCAATGTATCTCAGCTCGGGCAATCGCTCCAGGACGTCGCCGGGCAGCGCCGTCTTGTTGGTAAGCACGATGGCGGCGCCCCGCGCCCGCGCCTCGGCGTCGGAATCGGCGGTGCGGTCGAAGACCTCGACGTCGCCGAAGGCGCGCAGGGCATCCCAGCTCAGGTCGCCCGGATTCACACAGTACCCGTCCAGCACCACGATCTTCATGCATCCTCTCCGTAGTCGTGCAGCTCCACCGCAATTCCGGCCCCTTCGGCGGCAACCGCCGCTGCGTACCCCTCGCCGGCGTCGATCTCTTCTATTGTCCATTCGCCTGCCGGATGGATTCCGGCGCCGAACAGGCCGGCGCCGCATGCCTTGAGAGCGGCCTCGATTCGCGTCCAGCGGCGGAAGAAAGCGATCTCGTCCTCGGGCACGGGTTCGCCGGGCGGGAAGAATCGCTCCGCGATTTCGGCGAAGCGCGGCAGCGGCCGCAGCCTTTCCACGTCCACGCCGACTTCGATCTCGCGCGCCACGGCGACCAGCGCCATTTCGTGCGAATGCGACAGGTTGAAGCGCAACTCGGGCGCGAGCGGCAGGTAGGGCTTGCCGTGTTCATGGAGCGCGAACTCGAGGGGCGCACCAGTGTATCGCGCCAGGATGGCACGCACCGCGCCGTGCGATTGCAGATAGCGCGCGGCAAGCTCGGGAAAGCGGAAGCGCGCGGCGCGCACCGCCTCGAAGGGTGTCGGAGGCGGAACCTGCGCCCGGTCCAGCCTGACGCGCCAGACATGGACCGTCACCACGCTGTGTCCTCCGCGAGCGCCCCCAGCACTGCGTCCCGCACGGTGTTCAGATAGAAATGCCCACCCGGGAAGATTCGCACCGCGAACGAGCCGGTAGTCTGTTCTTTCCAGCCCTCCAGATGTTCACGGTAGATGTTCGGATCGTCTGCGCCCCCATAGGCGCGAATCGGAAACGCGAAGGGGACCTCGTCCTGGTAGACGTAGTTGCGATAGAGCGCGGCGTCGGCCTCGAGCGCTGGCAGAATCGCCCGCAACGTGGCCGGGTCGTCCAGGACTTCGGCCGGAATGCCTTGCAGTCGGCGGAGTTCTTCGAGAAAGCGCTCGCGCGAAGGCGGCGCCGGCGGAACGTGGCCGCGGCGAAATTGCGGCGCGCGCGCGGCAGAGGCGATCAGCACCGAGGGCAGCGGCTTGCCGCGTCGGCGGAGTTCGCGGGCCAGTTCGAACGCAACCGCGGCACCCATGCTATGGCCGAAAAACGCGAAGGGTCGGGTGAGGTATGGCTCGATGGCGGCGGCAATCGCTGCGACTAGCGGCCCGATGCGATTGAACGGCGCCTCGGCAAGACGTGACTCGCGGCCGGGCAAGCGGACGCCGATGGCATTCGCGGGAGCACTCAGGCTGCCGCCGCCGGCGTGGGGGAAGCAGAAGAGGCGGGGGCCGGCGATCGCGTCGGCGCCGGGGAACCAGGCCGAGGCCGGGGCGCGCTTGCGCAGCTTCAAAGCCAGCAAGGCGCGTCTCTCGGGGGAAAGTTCGCGAGACTTCGGCATGGGACAGGCTTCAGCCTGTCCAGGACCGGCTAAAGCCGGTCCCACACGGAGCAAAGCCTCGAAGTGGCCGGCGTGCAGAGTCTCGACGTAGGCGAGCGCTGCCCGGCGCGACTCGTGCGCGTTTTCTTCATAGAGCCCACGATCGGTGGTCAGCGCGCGAAGCGCCTCCACCCACGGCCCGATCTCCTGCGGCGGCACTTCCGCGACCGGCACCATCTGCTCGTTGACTCGCGGCTGATAGCGCTCGATCGGGCGCACCGGAAGCAGGTACGGCACGCCCATCTTGGCCTCCGGAATCCCGCCCACATGGGCCGCAATCACCGGAACCGCGCGCAGCATGGCCTCCAGGACAATCCGCGAGCGCGCTTCGGCCCACAGCGAGGGCACCAGCAGGACGCGTGTCCGTGCCAGCAGCAGATTGATATCGTCCACCGGATCGAGCAGGCGAATATTGGCCCGCGCTTCGAGCGCGGCGCGATCTTCGGTGGTGGTGCCCCATGTTGGCACGGCGGCGAACGAGAGATGCGGCAGCGCATCGGCCAGCGCCACGAAAATGGCGATGCCCTTCACCGCGCACGGGTTCACCATGGTCACGAACTCACTTTCGAACCGGCCTAGCACGGACCACTCTTCTGGTTCCATCAGCGATATGGGAACGTGCACGGCATCCATGCCGGCGTATTTGCGAATGTAGGCCGCGACATACTCGCTCACCCCCACCACTTTGCTGCACGCGCGCATCCGCTCGGTGCGCGGCTGGTTGGGAAACGCGCAGTCGGGACCGAACGGAAGGGCTAGCGTGGCCCGCACCAGGTAAACCACCGGCGCGCGCCCGTAAGCCAGAGCCGCTTCGAGCAGCACCTGCGCCGGATCGTCGGTGGATGCCAGGATCACGTCGGGCTGGAACTCCGCCAACTGCTGCACGAGGCAGGCGCGCAGGTTGGTGTTGGTAACCACGCGGACACCGACGCCTGCGCGCTCGAACGTGACTACGCCGCCATCGGCTGCCGCCGCCACACCCCGCGCCGCGAGCTGCTCCAGATAGCGAGCCTGCTCAGCCGGGCCGAAGGCGCTGATGCGGGCTACGACCCGGCACTCGTGCCCGCGCGCGGCCAGGGCTTCCATCAGCAGGCGGTTGGATTTGTCGCCGCCCCCATGCGCCGGGAAGTAGAGGGAATTCTGCGCCAGCAGGATTCTCATCCCGAACCCACCCTGCGTTTGCGCAGCCGTTCCAGGAGCAGCGCGCGCTTCTCCGGCGAGAGCGATTCGATGGTGGCATGAGCGGCCCGTGTTTCCGCGCGCGGCGCCAGCGACCGGAGGTAGCGCTCCATTGCTCCCGCATCCAGACCGCCCACGAACCGCTCCGCTGCTTCTTTCGAAGCCCGCGACTCGCGCTCATACTCGGAGGGGTTCGTGAGCAGCTCCGTCAGCGCGGCGATCCAGGGAGCCGGATCGTGCGGCTCCACCATGGGCAGCGGCATGGCGTGTTCGTCGAATACCGCCTGATAGCGCTCGATGATGCGCACCGGAACCACATAGCCCGTGCCTTGCTTGGCCTCAGCCAGCCCGCCGGCATCGCTAGATACTACCGGGATGCCGCGCAGCATGGCTTCCATCACGATCAGCCCGAAACCTTCGTACCACAACGACGGCATCAGCAACACCCGGGTGCGCGCCAGCACGTCCTCGATATTGCGCGGATTGGGCAGCAAGGCGACGTTCGCCAGGCGGGCCAGCGCGCGGCGGTCGTCGCGCGTAGTGCCCCAGCCGGGGACTACGCCGAACTCGCGGTCGGGCATGCGTTCGGCGACCGCGAGGAAGATCGAAATTCCCTTCACCGCGCAGGGATTCATCATCGTGATCAGGCCGGTTTCGAAGTTGGCCAGGCTGCGGAAAGGGCCAGTGCCGTAGATGGGCGGGTGAATCACGGCTGCCTGCCGTCCCAGCGCGCGTTCGATGTACCCGGCCATGTGATGCCCGATGGCCACGATGCCCGCCGCCCGCGCCGCCAGTTCCGCGCCCTGCGGCTCGGGATTCCAGCTTGCCGGGCCAAAAGGAAAAAACTGCGGCGTGTGAGCCAGGTAGATCACCCGTCCCGCGGCTGAATGCTGGGCCTCGCGCAGCAGCCCGTGTCCGAGATCTTCGCTGGATACCAGCACCCAGTCCGGCTGGAACTCGCGGATCTGGGCACGCAGCACCTGCACCCGGCGGGCGGGTTCGCTCACGGCAAATACCGCGATGGAGGAATGGAAGCGCAACTCCGCGCCCTCGCCGGACGCGCCGCAGACGATGCGGCACGCATGCCCGGCCTGTGCCATGCGGTCCAGCCAGATCAGGTTGCTGCGTGTGGCCCCGCCGCGAGGCGGCACGTAGCTGGCGGTGGCAGTCAGCAGGATCCGCATCGGTCAGTCGGCGTCCTGCTCCTCGGCAAGCAAGGCGCGGACCTCTTCGTCGCTGAGCCCGTCGAGCTCCGCCAGCAGTTCCTGGTAGTCGCCGCCCGCCTGCTCGATTTCTTTCAGTTCCACCGCCTTGGCCAGTTCGGCCACGGTGAACTCGCCGCTGTAGACCACCTCGAGCGAGAGGTCCACGCCGTAGATCTGGCGCACGCGCGAAAGCAGTTGTACGGCCAGGAGGGAATGGCCGCCGAGTGCGAAGAAGCTGTCGTGAATGCCGACCATCGGGATGTTGAGGAGTTCGGCCCAAAGCGCGGCGAGGTCGCGCTCGAGGGCGGTACGAGGTGCGTCGCCGGCGGCATGCGGAGCGACGCGGCGTGTGGATGCGCGAACTTGCTCGAGTACCTGGGCAGGGGTGCGTAGCTCGGTGGCGATCCGGGCGTAGTCGGGTCGGCGGGGGAGACTGGCCGGCGGCGTCGGCTGGACAGGCTGAAGCCTGTCCCACGCGGGCTCCGGGGCGGGCTTGTACACAACCGCCGCCGCTTCGCGCGCGGACAAGCGGAATACGCCATCGGGGCCGGGCTCCACAATCGACTTCAGGAACAGCCATGCGGGGCGGTTGCGTTCGCCCGCCACAAACGGAATCTCCACGCGGGCCAAACCGCGCTCCAGGGCGATTTCGCCCAGCCGCGCCACCATGCGATGCTCGACGCCGCGGCCAAGGGCCCGGCAGCTCAGCAGGAACGTATCCACAGACAGCGCGGCATCCTCGGCGCGAAAGACGATCACGCCGGCCAGACCGTAGCTGCCGAAGCGATCGGTGACGCGCACAGTAAGGCACTCCGAAGAGAGCCTTTGAATCTCCGCCGCGCCGCGGCGCATGCACGTTGCGTTCATCTGGTTGGTGCGCTGGGCAAGCTGTGCCACGCGCTCGGCGTCAGTGGCCGCTATGGGCGCGATCTGCACCTTCAGGTCCAGCGACGCCAGAAACTCTTCCAGGCTGGTGGCTCCGCGCTCTGCGGCTGCGCGCTCGGCACGCTGCATGTAAAGCTCGGACCGCCTGCGATCCTCGTCGGTGATGCACGTGCGGTCGAAGGCCCAGCTATGGCGCAGGAACTCCGGGATGTCGGCGGCGCGCGACGGCAGGCTCAGCGCCAGCACGGCCGGGACCGCGGCACGTACTTCGTCCGCCTCCTTCGGGTTATCGTCCACCAGGATGATGCTGTCCAGCCCGAGATCCAGCTCGCCGGCGATCGAGGCCAGGTTGACAGCCTTGCTTTCCCAGTTGATGCGGCGCGCGGCGAAATCGCCCCAACTCAGGGGCATTGCGGGATGCGCGCGGAAGGTCTCCGCCACGTCCGATTCATTGTTCTTGCTGCACAGCGCCAGCAGCATGCCTTCACGCCGCCGCTCCGCCATGAATTGTTGCAGCGCGCGGCGCGGCTCGTCGATCACCACCGAGCGCGGGCCATCTTCGCCGCAGATCCCGGCCCACAACGTGTCGTCGCAATCGAGTGCAATCAGTTTGAACGGCGACGTCCGCGTGGCGTGCACCTTTCGCGCCACTGCGGTAGCCAGCGCCGCGAAATACTCGGCGGTGTAAGGCACGTGGCCGAGTTCTTCGCCATGCGGATCGTAGACCTGGGTCACCGGATACATCGCCGCAACCTCATCGGCCGCGATCAGGTGCACTGCGGAAAGCCCGCAAAGTCCGGCGCGGAGCGCGGCGGTGCAATCGAGCCTGGATGCACACGCGGCCACGATCAGCGGCGCCGGGAGTGCGGCCGAGCGCACGGCGTTGACGAACTCCGCGGCCTGCCCGCCCGGCCAATCGTCGAAGCGGACCAGGGCGATATTGACGCCGTCCTGGTTGCCGGCGAAGAGCCCCACCGGATTTAGCAGCTCCTGGAAGACCTGGCCGTGGCCGGCAAAGCGGATCTCGGTTTCCCATCCCAGCTCGCGCATCCAAAAGGTAAGCGCGGGCTCGATGGCTTCGGCGGTGAAGGTTGCGCTGATCGCAAGAGTCAAATTCCATTATATTGATATGCCCTGAGACATCCTCCGCAGGAAAACTGCCGATGCGGCCAGGCAGACCCCGACCGCAGCAATGGAAGCCTCCGGCCCGAAGGCGCCGCCGGTCAGCAGTACGGGCCCTTGGAGTTGTCCGGAGAGGAGCGATGCCTGTTGCACGTGACCGGAAACCGCCGTGCCGAACAGCGGGCCTTCGGCGAAGTTCCAGCCGGCGTGAATGCCGATGGGTAGCCAGAGCGTTCCCGCGGCGGCGTATGCCGCGCCCAGCAGAATGCCGGCTTCGAGGGCGATGGCCGCGGAACTGGTCAAGGTCGCGCCGCGGTTGCCGATGTGGGCCAGCCCGAACAGGGACGAGGTGACGGCGAGCGCGGTCCAGTTCCCTCCCGCGGCAGCGACGAGGCGAAAAAGAAACCCGCGGAACACCAACTCTTCCGTTGCTGCGCCGGCGAGCACCGAGAGAAGCACCGGCACCAATGGCGGGGACGCACCCCATCCCGACCAATGGTACGCGCCGGCAAGCCAGAGGATGCCCATCACCGACGTGAACAGCGCCGCGCCGAGCAGGGTGCCCCCTCCCACGTCGCCCGGGAAGCCGGCAAGGCGTAGTTCCACGGCCGGCCGCCGCTCGATCCATCGCGCACCGGCAAGGTAAAGCGGCACAAGAAAAACCGCCACCGGCGGCTCCACTCGCATCGTGCGGAGGGCCCGGGCGGTAAGCAGGGCGAAGCCTACCGCCAAAGCGGTCACTACCATCATGTTGAGCAGGCCGAGCAGGAGTGGAACGATCTTCTTGCGCATCGCGTGTCTTTCGCCATTGTCCCAACATCCCAGCGGGCTAGAATAGTACCGACCCATGGCGAGCGCGGATCAAAACGGTGCCCGGCATGTTTTGCGCCGCTGGTGGCACGTCTCTCTCCGCGCCAAGGGCGTCGTGGTGCTGGCCGCGCCCATGGCTGCGCTGTTCGCGGTGCTGATTGCCATCCGCGCGTTCGAAGGCGATGCGCAGGAGGCGGAGCAGCACATCGACCGCGCCTATGCCATAAAGGCCCAGGCTGCGCAGTTGCACAGCTCCCTCTTCGACGGCGAGCAGGCGATCGAAAACTATTTTGTCACCGGCCAGGAGCGCTTCCTGACCGGGTGGCAGGACGCCCGGTCGCGCGCGCAGCGCACCCTGGAAAGCCTCGCCGGCCTTACCTCTCCGGACTCTCAGGCTGCCGCGGCGTTCGCGGAGGTCCGGCGCCTCACGGAGGCCCACCTCGCGTTGCTGGAAGATCTGCGGCGACGGCGGGAACCGGCCCTGCCGGCGCGCGAGAAGGAGGCGATGACGAGCGCGCAGGCCCAGATCACCGCGCTCAGCGACCAGGAGGAGAGGGTCTTCCGCGATGCCCGCGAGCGCCGCGATCAGGCACGACAGCGCCTTTTCAGCATGGTGATTCTCTGCGGACTGGTCGGGCCGCTGGGGGCCCTTTTCAGCCATCTGTGGATCACGGGAAGGCTGGTCACCCGGCTGCAAGGGGTTGAGGAGAACGCCAGGCGGCTGGCGCACGGCCTTCCGCTCGAGCCGTTCCCGAGCGGCACCGATGAGATTGCTTCCCTCGCCGACCAGATCGAGAACGCGGCCTACCTGCTGCGCGAACGCGAGCGTGAGTTGAGGGAAAGCGAGCGCCGCTACCGTGATCTCTTCGACCGGGCGCCAGTACCCTACGAAGAAGTGGACCGCGACGGCATCATCCGCCGTTTCAACCAGGCCATGTGCAGTCTGCTGAAGTGCTCGCCGCAGCAGATGGTGGGGCGCCGCGCCTGGGATTTCCTGGCCCCAGACCGCCAGGACGAATTTCGGGCCGCGTTCATGGAACGTATCGGCCGCGGCATCGAAGCCGGCCCGTGGGAATTCGAATACGTGCTGGATGACGGTTCGCACCTGAACGTGGAGATCCGCGAAAACCTGATTCGCAACGATCGCGGCGAGGTCACCGGCGTCATCCGCTCAGTCATGGACATCACCGAGCGCAATCTGGCCGCCATCGCCGCGCGCAAAGTGGAGCAGTACGCCTTCGAGCTGCGCAGCAAGAACGAGCAGCTCGCCCGTGCGCTGGAGGCCGCGCGCTCCGCTACGGCAGCCAAGAGCCGGTTTCTGGCCAGCGTGTCTCATGAGCTGCGCACGCCCTTGAACGGCATCATCGGCTTCAGCGAACTGCTCTACGACGGCAGGTTGGGCCCGGTAGAAGAGGGGCAGCGCGAGGTGGTCGGCGATATCCTGACCAGCAGCCGGCACCTGCTCCAGCTCATCAACGACATCCTCGATCTTTCCAAGGTGGAGGCCGGGCGCATGGAGTTCCGGCCCGAGCGCCACCGCCTCGAAAGCCTCGTGCTCGAAGTCCGCGACGTGGTGCGTCCCATGGCGGAAAAGAAGGGAATCGAGGTGGCTATGGAGGTTCCCGCAGATCTTTGCGGCACGCTCGATCCGGCTCGTTTCAAGCAGGTGCTGTACAACTACCTCTCGAATGCGGTGAAATTCACGCCCGAGCAGGGCCGAGTCACGGTGCGGGTGATGCCGGAAGGCCAGAACTGCTTCCGGCTGGAAGTGGAAGATACCGGCATCGGCATTCCCGAGGAAGAGATTCCGCGTCTCTTCCAGGAGTTTGCGCAGTTGCCGAACAGCCGCCGCGCCGAGCAGGGCACCGGTCTTGGGCTCGCGCTCACCCGCCACATCGTCGAAGCCCAGGGTGGGTCGGTTTCGGTCCGCAGCACGCCCGGCAAGGGCAGTGTGTTTTCGGCCGTATTACCCATGGAAAGCATTGTCCGGGGAGCCAATAGTTAGTATCTTGAACTGTAGGAGAACGTCCGTAAGCCCGAAAACAGCATGGCCGGTGAGCCGATCCTGATCGTCGACGACACACCCGTGAACCTCAAGTTGACCCGGATTCTGCTGGTGAACGAAGGGTATCGGGTACAAACCGCGGCCAGTGCCGAAGAGGCGCTGGAGTTGTTACGCACCTACCATCCCATGCTGGTCTTAGCCGACATCCAACTTCCAGGAATGGACGGCCTGGAAATGACCCGGCGCATCAAGAGCGACGAGCGAACGCGTGATATTGCAGTGGTGGCGCTGACGGCTTTCGCGATGAAAGGCGATGAGCAGAGGGCTCTGGCGGCCGGCTGCGACGGCTATATCACCAAGCCGATCGACACGCGCACGCTAGGCGGCCGGATTCGGGGCTATCTGGCGAGCCGCGGCGCTGGTTCAAGAGACGCAGCTCCGCGTTTTGGGGAGCAACCCGACGACGAAGAGTTGCGGGAACTTCGGCGGCGTTTTCTGGAGGAGGGGGGAGAACGTTCCCGCCAGATCCTGCTCGATCTCGATGGCGTCTTCGACGCTCCCACAGCGGCCCGCGCGGTCCACCAGTGGATCGGCTCTGCGGGATTGCTCGGGTACGCGGCGATCTCGCGCAAGTCGCGGGAAGTAGAATCACTCCTGCTCGAACGGCCCGTCGATTCGGCCCAGTTGCGGGAATCGCTCACGGGCCTGGTGCTGGCATTTTCGAATCCTCACGACGCTTTCGATCACCAGATTCCCGGCCAGGTGCTGGACACCCTGACGGGAAAGGTGTTCGGCCTGGTGGGATTGCCCTCCGGCGAAGCCGACCGGCTATGCACGGCGCTCGAGATCGCGCATGCCCGGCCGGTATTCTATGAGCTCGATTCCCGCCCGGATCGGGCGGCGCTGGAAATGTGCGATCTCGCGGCGGTCTACGTCCGGCCGGAGACGATGGATTCCGGGTGGCTGAATCCGGAGACACTCAGGAGCGGTCTACCGGTGGTGCTGGTTGGCGGCCACCATCATCTTGCGGCGCTCGATCTCGATGTGCAGATGATGGCAGACGGGTTGCTGATGGGTTCCTGGCAGCCGGAGGAAGCGCTGGTGCGGCTCTTCCTGGCCCTGTCCCACTCGGCGGGCGGCGGATTCCACTTCTCCGAGATTGTGGGCCACGGCGGACCCATCGAGGTGCTCATCGCCGATGACGATTCCGACGTTCGGGAGACGCTGCGCCTGGCCCTGGCAAGCGAGGGCATGCAGTGCCTCGAGGCCGCCGACGGCCTGGCGGCGCTTTCCCTGGCGCGCGACCGCAGCCCGATTGCGGCGGTGCTCGACGTCGAGATGCCCGGGTTGAACGGGTATGACGTGGTGCAGGCGCTGCGGCTGGATCGGTCGCCCCTGGGAATCCTGCTGCTCACCGGGGAGCGGCAGCAAGGGGAGGTTTTGCGCGGATTCGATTCGGGCGCGGACGACTACCTGATCAAACCCTTTAGTTCGCTCGAACTAGCCACGCGGGTGAAACGCACTGCCCTGGCGGGCAGCAGGCGGACGGCCGCAATCAGCCGCCCGCCCCGCTGAGACGTCAATCGTTGAAAATGATTTTGGTCTTGGTACCGCCCAGACGGATCTCCGTGATCTTGGGCTTCTCCGTCCCGACGTACCGCACCGACGTGCTATCGAACTTCTGGTCGACAGACTCCACCTTCACCGGGACTTCCAGCGATTGCTTGCCGTTGACGATGGTGACCTTGGTATCTTCCAGGTTAAGCTTGTACTCGCCGGGCTTCAGTTCCTGCCCTTTCACGACGGCGGGTTGCGAGAGCGTGACCTTGTAGGTAGCGGCGCTGGCGGCAAAACTAAGAATGGCTAATGACAATACGACTTTCTTCAACATGGATCTCTCCTGAACGACTCGGTTCCCTTTCTTGGCGGGAGCAGTGCTCCCATAAAAGAATTTAACACCTCTTTATTGTGGTGTGCAACATCAGCCGGACTGTTCTGTACACTAAGAGTTCATGACTTTTCGCCACTCCGTCTGCAACGAAGCCTTCGAAAAGTGGCCATTCGCGGATGCCTGCCGCGCCATCCGCCGGATCGGATACTCGGGCATCGAGATCGCTCCTTTCACGCTGGCTGAGCGCCCATCCGATGTTTCTGCCGCCAAGCGCGCCGAGTGCCGCGAAATCATGAAGAGCGAGGGACTGGAGTTCGCCGGCCTGCACTGGCTGATGGTCAGCCCGAAGGGCTTACACGTCACCGGGCCTGACGCTGAATTGCGCCGCCGGAGCTGGGACCACATCCGCGACCTGATCGATCTTTGCGCCGATCTCGGTCCCGATGGCGTGATGGTCTTCGGCTCGCCCAAACAGCGCTCGACAACCGGCGGGCTTTCGCGCGCGGAAGCCACGCGGAATTTCGTCGACGGGCTGGCCGGAGTCGCACCGCACGCCGCGGGACAGGGCGTCACCATTCTGGTGGAGGCCTTGCCCGCCAATCAGGCCGACGTGGTGCTGACCCTGGCCGAAGCGGTCGGGATCGTTCGCGAGATCGACAGCCCGGGGGTGCGCACCATGTTCGATGTGCACAACGCCATCGACGAGCAGGAACCGCACGCGGCGCTGGTGGACCGCTACTTCGATTACATCCGGCATGTCCACGTCAATGAGCTCGACGGGCGTCATTGCGGCACGGGCGGCTACGATTTCGCGCCCGTGCTGGAGACGCTGGCGCGCCGCGGATATGGCGGCTGGATTTCGCTCGAAGCCTTCGATTTCGCGCCCGGCCCCGAGCGTCTGGCACAGGAGAGCCTGGCACACCTGGAAAGCTGTATTCACCAACTCACACTATGAGCCATTACGTCGTCACAGGAGGAGCCGGGTTCATCGGCTCTGCGATCGTGCGCCGGCTTCTTGCCGAAGGCGCGGAACGGGTTGTCGTGATCGACAACCTGCTCACCGGCAAGGAGTGCAATCTCGACGAGGTGCGCGGAAGAATCGACTTCCAGAGCGCCGATGTCCGGTACTACGAGGAGATCGCGCCCATCATCCGCGGCGCCACAGTGGTGTTTCATGAGGCCGCCATTCCGAGCGTGCCCCGGTCCATCGACGATCCCATCCCGTCGCACGAAGTGAACGCCAACGGCACGTTCAACGTGCTCCGCGCGGCGCACGAGGGACGCGCCGGCCGGGTTGTGTACGCTGCCTCCAGCTCGGCCTACGGCGACACCGACGTGCTGCCGAAGGTGGAGAGCATGGCACCGCGGCCCAAGTCGCCGTATGCGCTGCAAAAGCTGATGGGCGAATACTACTGCAACATCTTCAGCGAGGTGTACGGGCTCGAAACGGTCTCGCTCCGATACTTCAACGTATACGGGCCGCGGCAGGATCCCTCCAGCCCCTATTCCGGCGTCCTGTCAATCTTCATGAAGTGCGTTCTGGAAGGCCGCCAGCCGACCATCTATGGCGACGGCGAGCAGTCGCGCGATTTCACGTACGTGGACGACGTCGCGGAGTTGAATCTGAAGGCGGCCCGGGCGAGAAACGTCTCCGGCCGCATCTATAATGCCGGTAACGGAGGACGGATCACGCTGAATCAGGCCTGGGCTCTCACGCAGAAACTGGCCGGGGTCAAGATCCAGGCGATCTACGGACCGCCGCGCCCCGGCGACGTCCGCGATTCACAGGCGGACACTGCGCTGGCCGTGCGAGACCTGGGGCACGCTCCGCGATTCAGTTTCGAAGAAGGCTTGCGCCTGACCATGGACTGGTACGGCTTGCAGCGCCCGATCACTCGGAGTTGAAATATTTATTTGGTTTATCTCCTATGACTTGATGGGTGGCGTAAGCTAAGTCGGAACAGGCGCCACGCTAGTGTGGAATCGAAAGAGGAGGCCGGTCCACGTAGTTTGATTCCCTCTTGATGACCGAGACCCCTTCCCTGATATCCGCACCGCTCCCCCGATGGAGCGTACCTTACTCCTTCGCGGCCTCCCTCTTTCTTTAGCTATTATTGAACCGTGTAGCGCGCCTTTAATGCGAACGGTGCGATCTCGATGTCGAAACGCGCTCCGTCCGCGCGCACCATTTGATACGTGCCGCGCATCATGCCCATGGGCGTCTTCAAAGGACACCACGACGAGTACTTGAAGCTCTCCCCGGGGCCCAGCACCGGTTGTTTGCCGACCACCCCCGGACCCTTGACCTCTTCGGTGTGATCCGTACCGTCGGTGATGATCCAGTGGCGGCTCACCAGTTGCACCGTGTCGGTCCCCAGATTGGTGATGCGAACCGTATATTGAAAGACCCACTCCCCTTCCTGGGGCCGCGAATTTTCGGCGGAGTGTTGCGAGAGTACTTCGACGCGAACGTCGTTGGTGACGGCCTCTGAAACGGGAGCGAGATCCCAGCGCAGGTCGGGCATACCCAGAGGCATATGATACCAAAGAGGCTTCAGGCGTAAGGCATCAGGCGTCAGCAAGCTTGGCTCGCCTCTCGTAGCTGGACCGGCTGACGCCTGAAGCCTGATACCTGAAGCCTTATTTTGACATTCGTCTCGCATTGCGTTACCTCTTCATGTATGCCTGAGGGCTCGCACCACTTTCCGGTTGGGTCTATTCACTGCACGGTGCTCAGCGACGGCTACTGCGCCTATCCCACCTCGTGGTTCTTTCCCAACGCCGACCCATTGGCGCTCCGGCTCGCGCTCGGCGAGCGCCGCCTGCCCCAGGAGGACGTGCTCAGCCCGCTGACCTGCCTGCTGATCGAAACCGGGAGCCACGTCGTGCTGGTCGATGCCGGAGCCGGCGAATCGTCGCGCACGACCGGAGCGGTCCGGGCCAGGCTCGACATGGCGGGAATCCGTCCCAAAGATGTAGACACGGTCATCATCACCCACGCCCATCCCGACCACATCGGCGGCGCCGTCGACGTCGCCGGGCGGCCCGCGTTTCCCAACGCCCGCTATATCGTGAGCGAGCTCGAGTGGGAATTCTGGACCACAGCCCGCACCGACTTGCGCAACCTGCGCCTCCCCGAGGACACCAAGGCGGAGATTCACTCTACGGCTCGCCGAACCCTGGGCCCGCTGCGCCACCACATCGAACCCATCGGCCGCGAATGCGAAGTAGTTGACGGCGTGTACGTGATTCCGGCGCCCGGCCACACGCCGGGCCATCTGGCAGTGATGGTTTCCAGCGATGGCCAGAGCCTGCTCAACCTAGGGGACGCCGCGGTGCACCCGCTGCACCTCGAGCAGCCCGAGTGGGAGAACGGCTTCGACCTGGCCAGCGACACCGCCGCCGCCACCCGCCGCCGCCTGCTCGACCGCGCCGTGGCTGAGGATATGCACCTGATGGCTTTCCACTTCCCCTTTCCCAGCATCGGCCGTGTGAGCCGCGGCGCGCGCGGCGGCTGGGCCTGGACCCCTGGCTGGTAGTAGTCCTTATGAAGCGAACCTGGATTTTCCTCGTGATGAGCCTCGCGGCCTGTGCGGCGGAACCCGTCGCGGCCACCCCGCCCATGGGCTGGAACAGTTGGGATTCCTACGGCACCAGCGTAACCGAGGCCGAAGTGAAGACGAACGCCGCTTACATGGCGGCCAAACTGAAATCGCACGGCTGGCAGTATGTCGTGGTGGACATTCAATGGTCGGACCCGCTCGCCAAGCCTCACGGCTACCGGCCCAACGCGGAACTGGCCATGGACGGGTACGGGCGCCTCATCCCCGCCCCGAACCGTTTTCCCTCCGGATTCCAGTCGCTCGCCGCCTGGATTCACGCTCAGGGCCTCAGGTTCGGCATCCACATCATGCGCGGCATTCCGCGCCGCGCGGTCGCGGCCAACCTTCCAGTCTTCGGCAGCAAAGTGCGCGCCGCCGACATCGCCGACATCAATTCCACCTGCCGCTGGAACACCGACATGTACGGCGTGAATATGAGCCAGCCCGGCGCCCAGGACTACTACGATTCCATTCTGAAGCTCTACGCCGAGTGGGGAGTCGACTACATCAAGGCCGACGACATCGCCCAACCCTTCCACGGCGACGAGATCGCGGCGCTCCACAAAGCCATTCTCAAGACCGGCCGCCCCATCGTGTTGAGCCTTTCGCCCGGCCCGGCCGACCTGGCCAAGGCCGATTTCTACGCCGCCAACGCCAACCTCTGGCGCATCTCCGACGACTTCTGGGACCTCTGGCGCGACCTGCGCAAGAGCTTCGACCTGCTCGATAAGTGGACTCCATTCGTCAAGCCCGGCTCCTGGCCCGATGCCGACATGCTGCCCCTGGGACGCATCGGCATCCGCGCCGAACGCGGCGACGACCGGCCCACACGTTTCACCCGCGACGAGCAGCGCACGCTCATGACGCTCTGGTGCATCGCGCGCAGCCCGCTGATGTTCGGCGGCGATCTGCCGAGCAACGACGCCTTCACTGAATCGCTATTGACCAACGACGAAGTGCTGGCGGCGAACCAGAAGGGCCGCAACCAGCACAAGGTGTCGCAAGTCGGCGACCTGGTGATCTGGACCAGCGAAGTCGGGGAGACGAGGTACTACGCCGGGTTCAATATCGGGGAGATTGAGGCCGACGTAGAGTTCCCGGGCGAACGGCCGTTGCGCAACGTCTGGCTCAAAGCGGATCTTCCCGGCAGAGCCGTCAGGCTCGCTGCCCATGAGAGCATCATGGTCCGTGAGCGGTAGCTACCAGCGCGGCAGGATGCGCTTCCAGTTCGGGTCCACGTGCTTGCGCATCTCGGCTTCGTCGTCGCGCTTGCGGAACGGGATTTTCGCGTAGCGCTCGCGTCCGCGGGCGACCTGGTCGTAATCCAGCTCGACGCCCAGCCCCGGTTTGTCCGGGATGCGCACGCAGCCGTTGACAAACGGGATCCGGCCGCCAGCGACCACCTCGTCCTGTTCCACCTGCCAAGGATAGTGCGTGTCGCAGGCGTACGTGAGGTTGGGGCACGCCGCAGCGGCATGCGTCATGGCCATCAAGCTCACGCCCAGGTGGCTGTTGGAGTGCATCGACATCCCCATGCCGAGCACGCTGGTCAGGTGCGAAAGCTGCTGCAGGTTGCGCATCCCGCCCCAGTAGTGAGGATCGCTCAGCACGATCTGCACCGCATCCAGTTCTTTGGCGCGCGGAACGTCGGCGAAGCACGTGGTAGCGACGTTGCTGGCCTGCGGCGTGTCGTTGCCTTCGGCGATCAGCCGCCGGCGCACCTCGGCCATGCCTTCCAGCCCGGCGCATGGATCTTCCAGGTAGCCGCCGCCCGAAAGCTCCTCCTTCAGATCGCGGCCCACCTGAATGCTGGTCTCCACGCTCCACGCGCAGTTCGGGTCGATGCGCAGCGGACAGGACGGGCCGAACTCCCGGCGCAGCGCGCGGATCGACTCGACTTCGATCTCCGGATCGAGCACGCCGCCCTTGAGCTTGATCTCGCGGAAGCCGTATTTCGCGATCATCTGCCGGCACTCGCGGACGCAGGCTTCCGGGGAGAGCACTTCGCCGTACTCGTCCTCGCGGGCGTCGCCGCCCACGCCTCCCCCGCCGCCGTGCTTATAAAAAAGGTAAGCCGAGAAGCTGACCTCGTCGCGTACGCGCCCGCCGATCACGTCGCAGGCGGGCTTGCCGACGGCCTTACCGATCAGGTCGATGCACGCGATCTCGATGGCCGCGAAGGTGCGTGCGTATTGATCGAGCGGATTCTCGCCGGGCACGAGATAGGTTTGAGTGCGGTCACCGGCGCGGGGCAGGCCGGAAACCTGCCCCACAAGGTCTCGCCACAGACCAGCGAGCTGGAACGGATCCATGCCGGTCACCCGGCCTCGCACCGCCTCCAGCCCGGCCAGCGGACCATCGCCGCCGTAAGTCTCGCTGATGCCGCTCAGGCCGGAATCCGTCTTCAGCTCCACGATCGTGCGCAAGGCGAACGGAGCATGCAGGCCGTAAGAACTGCGCAGGGGAGGATCGGCGATCGCGATAGGGTGAAGGACCAGTTCGGTGATGCGCACGCTACTTGCGCGAGCCGCGGCGCGGATTTTTTAGCGCAGCCTGGCGCGTCTTGTTCTTCTTCCGCTTGGGCTTCGTGATCTTAAAGGTGCCGCTGCCCAGATATTCCGCCGAGTAGAGCTTGTCGTCCGCCAAAAGAATTTCTCCTGAAAGTCCGGTTGGTTTGATCCTTCATTGTAACGCGCATTATTCTGAAGAAGAGGATGGGGTCGCCACAATTACCAGCGGGAGAGGTACTGACAGCGGCCCCGGTTCCGCTCAGTCCAGACAGACGCATTCCGCACACCTTTCGCGCATTGCGCCACCGCAATTTCCGCCTGTTCATTAGCGGCCAGATCGTCTCGCTGGTCGGCACCTGGATGCAGAACGTCGCGCAGGCCTGGCTTGTCTACCGGCTCACGCACTCCGAATGGCTGCTGGGCACCACCTGGTTCTGCTCGCAAATCGCGGTCTTTGCGCTCGGCCCGCTGGGCGGACTGATCTGCGACCGCTACCCGCGTCAGAAAGTGGTGGTCCTGACCCAGACGCTCTCCATGTTCCAGGCATTCGCGCTCGCGGCGCTCACGCTCACCGGCAAAATCCAGGTGTGGCACGTCTTGGCGCTAGCTGTCGCGTTGGGTGTGATCAACGCTTTCGACATGCCGGGCCGCCAGGCGCTGGTGATTCAGATGACAAGCCAGGAGGACCTCATCAATGCCATATCGCTCAACTCGGCAGTCTTCAACGCGGCGCGAGTGATCGGGCCAGGCGTCGCGGGCCTGGTGGTGAGCGCCGTCGGAGAGGGCAGCTGTTTCCTGCTGAACGGCATCAGCTTTCTGGCTGTCATCTTCTGCCTGCTCGCCATGCGGCTGCCGAAGTTCGAGCCGCATCCGCCCGCGCCCGTGCTGCAGCACCTGGTGGATGGCTTCCGCTACGCTGCCAATCACCGCCTGGTGCGCAGCGTCCTGGCACTGATGGCCGCGGCGACCGTGGCCGGTATGCCCGCGTTCGTCTTGATGCCGTTCTTCGCGGACGACATTTTCCATCGCGGATCGAAGGGGCTTGGATACCTGATGGGCGCGATGGGAATCGGCGCGGTCACAGGCACGCTCGTGCTGGCGCGCCGCACCCGCCCGGGCGGCCTCGAACGCGTCATGGTAGTCAGCGGGCTGACCACCGGCGCCGCGTATGTCTGCTTTGCGTTTTCGCCGTCGTTCTACCTTTCGCTGGCGATTATGCCCGTGATCGGCTACAGTGTGATGCGTCAGATGGCTTCGGCGAATACCACGATCCAGACCGCGATTCCCGACCATTACCGCGGCCGCATCATGGCGCTCTACGCCATGACCGTCGTAGGGCTGGGGCCCTTCGGCAGCCTGGCGGCGGGCGGCATCGCCAGCCACTTCGGGGCGCGCATCGCGCTGGCTTGCGGCGGAATGCTGGCTATCGCGGCCAGCTCGATTTTCGCGTGGAGTCAGAGGAGGCTCAGTGCGGGCTAAACTTGCCCTATTCCTGGTCGCCGCCGCGCTTCCGGCCGCCGCCCAGTCGGACGCGCGGGCGCGTGAGGTCTGCGCGCAGATTCACCCGATCGCGCTCGAGCTCACAAAGATCTCCGGCATGCCGCTGAAGCACCCCGTGCCGTGCGATTTCATTTCCAAGGATAGGATCAATTCTTTCCTCAACCAGCGCGTGAAGGACGTCGCCAAGCCTGAGGAAATCCGTGCCGAAGAGCTGACGCTGAAGAAATTCGGTCTGGTGCCGGCGGATTTCGATCTCGCCAAGAATACCGTCGACCTGCTCACCGAGCAGGCCGCGGCCTTTTACGACTACGACAAAAAGAAGCTGTTCATCACCGACTCGACCCCCTCCGACACGCGCGAGCCGGTGCTCGCGCACGAGTTGGCGCACGCGCTTGCCGATCAGAGTTACAACCTGGCGCGCTTCATCCGCCAGGGTCGAAAGAGCGACGACGGTTCCACTGCGCGTTTGGCCGTCATGGAAGGGCAGGCCACCTGGCTGATGAGCGAGTACCTGGCGCGCAAGGTCGGGCAGAGCCTGAAGGACTCGCCCACGCTCCTCGCCATGATGAGCAGCGTCAATGATGCCGGCGGCGGACAGTATCCCATCTACGACAGCTCGCCGTTATACCTGCGCCTCACGCTGGTATTTCCCTACACCAAAGGCATGCTCTTTCAGAACGCGCTCTACCAGCGCGACGGGCAGTATGGCTTCGCTGAAGTGTTCCTGAAACCACCGGTCTCGACGCAGCAGATTATCCATCCCGAAAAGTACCTCGATGGCGTCAAGCCTTCCGATCCGGATCTGCCCGAGCCCAAGCTCCCGAAGGGCTACAAGAGCCTGGTGGGCGGAACGCTGGGCGAACTCGAACATGGCGTCATGCTGGAACAGTTCTCAGGCAAGGAAAAGGCCGAACAAATCGCCCCGCACTGGCGCGGAAGCAATTTCAATCTATTGGAGAACAAAAAGGCCGGCCGGATCGTGCTGCTGTATGCCGCCGAGTGGGATTCGGAAGATGCCGCGCGCGATTATTTCCGCGCCTACCGTGTCCAGCTCGAAAAGAAGTGGAAGCAATTTCACGCCACGTCGGAGAGCCCGGACGCGATCGACGGCACGGGCGACGACGGCCGCTTCGAGTTGCGCCGCAAGGGCGCGACCGTGACCAGCGTCGAGGGCCTACCCTAGCAGTTTTTCGACGATCTTCTCCAGCGCGTCCGTTGCCGGCACCGAGCCCTGCGCGATGCGGGAGTTTCCGCCACCGCGCCCGCCGGCCTCGGTGACGGCGGCCTTCACCATCTTGCCGGCGTCCAGCCCGGCGTCCCCGGATGCGGCCAGCAGCACCGAGGGCGGCTCCTTCATCACCGCCAGAAAGACGCTCCTGGGCTGGGCCGTAAAGTTCTGCGCCACGGCCCGTAAGTCCTCCAGGTTGCCGCGCTCCAGGCGCTCGATCGCGCGCCGCACGCCATCGGCGGCAGGAGCGGTTTCGCGATAGAGCTCGCGCCCGCGATACGCGGCGAGATCCAGCTCGACCTTGCGGCGTGCCTTTTCGCCGGCCTTCGCAGCCTCCAGTTGCGCCGCGACCATGGCTGGCGCCTCATCGAGAGACGCCGAGAAGAGCTGCGCGATCCTGGTGAGCGCTTCGAAATCGGCGCGCGCGCGGTGCACGGCGCGTCCGCCGCAGACGAACTCGACCCGCGTCGATTGACGGATCTTCTCCAGTTTGCGCAGCAGCACGAGCCCGATCTCGCCGGTGGAGCGCACGTGTGTCCCGCCGCACGCGCTGCGGTCGTAATCCGCGATCGAGACGATGCGCAACGTGCCTTCGCGATCCGACGGCTTGCGCAGCCCCTGCACCTGCCCGGCCTCTTCGAACTCGACGCTCACCGGCAGGTTGGCAAACACCAACTCGTTAGTCCGGCGCTCCGCCTCCAGGATGGTGCGGGCGTCCACTGCACCGCCCTCCAGATCGATGGTGGCGCTTTCGGCGCCCAAATGAAAGCTGACGGTGTGGAGCGCGAACCGTTCCTCGAACACGGCCGAGACCAGGTGCTGGCCGGTGTGCTGCTGCATGTGATCGAAGCGCCGCGTCCAATCGACGCTGCACTCGACCTCATCCGCCGCAACCGCACCGGCCAAACGGTGCGCCACGCGATCTTCCTCATCGGCGACCTCGACCACCGCGACGCCACCGATGGTTCCCGTATCGAACGGCTGCCCGCCCGACGTGGGGTAGAACGCGGTGCGATCGAGGTAGACGGTGCGCCCGTCGGCCGAGCGGTCCACGACGCGCGCGTGAAAATCGCGGAGGTAGGAATCGGTGTAGTAGAGGCGTTGGGTCATGAGGACACTGCCATTGTACCCGCGGGGCAGCGGGCGTCGGCGAGTTGCGCGGGTGCGCGCGGGCGGGGTAGAGTAGAGGAGTCCTGCCTCGCAAGATGCGCCCGTAGCTCAGTTGGATAGAGCGTCTGGCTACGAACCAGAAGGTCGGCAGTTCGAATCTGTCCGGGCGCACCATAAAATCAAGTGTTTAGCGGGGGCAGCCCACCAAACCTTTCATCAACCTTTCATCAATTAGCGATTTTGTTCCGCCTTCGAACGCCGCTTCGCCCGCTTCTTCATGACGGAGCGCTCAAAGTCGGCAACCGCCTTGCGTTGGTTTTCGGGGATCACTTTCACGTAGTAGCGGAGGGTGGTCGTCGGGTCGGCGTGACGCATTTGGCCCTGCGTGTCTTTCACGGTGCCATGCGTCTGAAAGAGCGTCGAAGCCGTGGAGCGCATAGCGCGAAAATCGAAGTCTTCAATCCCGGCAGATTTTGCGATCGGCTTCAGAACCCTCTTGAGAAAGTTGCCCACGCGGTAAGCGGTCCCGGTGGCGGTCGGGAACAGGAAAGCTCGTGGATCGTGACGTTGTGGATGCTTCGCCAGCCACGCTTTCAAGTCCGCCGCGAGGTCGGGCGGGACGGCGACCCAGGCATCGGACGTCTCGGTTTTCGTCTCTCCGATGCGTTTCGCGCCCTTCTCCTTTTCCTTCACGGCTTCATCAATACGGAGTTGATTAGCGCCGACGTCTTCAATGCGCAGGGCGAGCAACTCCGCTGGACGTAGGCCGCAAAACAGAAGGATGCGTAGAACGAGATTTTCGCGCCCGGAAGCGACCGAGAGCAGCCGCTTCATTTCCACAAACGAATAGAAGCGCTCCCTCGATTTCTGCGTCTTTGGCAGTTCCAATTTCCGCGCGGGATTGCGGCTCATGTACCCTTCATCAACGGCATACTCGAACGCTGCCTTGAGATACGTCCGGATGTGTTTCAGCGTCGATCGCCGGTATCCACATTGGGCAACCTGGTTCAAAAGGCGCTGTAGGGGATCGAGCGTTATCTGGGCGCTCTCGAGATTCCCCAGGGCCGGGAGAACGTGCTTCCCAAAAATGCTCTCCAGGTTGCCTGCATTGGCCTTCCCCCAGATGCCCGATTTGAGGGAGCGGAAACTCTCCCATATGTCACGGAACCTGAGTGTTCGCGGCCGATCGGGCGGGAGTGCGAGTTCGCGCTCGATGATTTCGGCGAGCTTGTCCTCAGCAGCACGCTTCGACATGGACGCCGTAGGCCCCAACACCGGCCGGCGCTGGACACGCTTTTCGATGCCATCCTCCCGGATATAGATGTAATACAACCCGCGCCAATTCTCGGGCCGGGTTCCGAACCGTTCGACAGTTCCGCGAGGGCGGACTCGTTGCCTAGGCAAATGCAAACCAATCCCGACGAAGTTGATTGGCTGTCCGGGGTTGATTCCAGAAGTCGTCTCGAGGTGCGACTGAACAGCTTCGCGTACAGATGCCCCGGGAGCAGATTGCTCGCCCCTGGGCAGTGAGACTGTCCCACCTTCAGTGCGGATTTCGTTCTGTCTCGACTTCATGCTCACCTCAGACAAGGGGCAGCGCAAGGAAGGTCAAGCCTGTATCCTGCTGCCGCCGTTTCGCGCTCTCGTTTGCCCAATTCGTCGGCAATCGTCAATGAAGCTTGCGAGATCGGTCGGATCGAACCGCCGCACCTTCCCAAGCTTGATCGACGGCAAGACCGGGCGTCGCCGCCCGTTGGAGTGTTCAATGACCCATGCGCGGCTAACACCGAGTCTCTTGCAGATGTCGGCGACGGTAAGAAGTTCAGCCAGACCGTTCATAAGATCGCCCCTAATTCGAAAAGAGGAATTCAGCGGTCGGCGTTCGCCGAGTGAAGCACTCGCCCCGCCGTAAGGCAATAGTACGGCAGGGTCGCGCAGATCTCCAAAAGTCCGCAAACGATGCTCCCTCCGAACGCGTTTTGAGACAAAACCGTCGGCGTGAATGGCCTTTGCGGCGAAATTGACCAAAGATGAGAGAACGCCAGCGACACAGAACAATCCACGTCGAATTCGCGACGAGTGGCGGTGGCTCCCATTTGAAACCCGTATATCGCCGACTCCTTAGCAACTAACGGCTGTCACCGATCTCCTTGACCGTTCCGAGGACCTTTTCGCGAGTGTGCCGGCGTGCCCTATCGCTGCGTGAATCGTACTGATCACGCCGCCGAACGGAATCCGACCACGGTGCCAAACCCACGACGACGTCGGCTTCGGCAAGACTTACGCAATAGGCTTATGGAGCCGATCATACTCGCTAATAGCGCGTTGCCAAGCACGTCTGTCCTCTGGTGCAATGTAGTTATAATTCTCTTCCGTTACCATCAATCCCGTTCGGAGGTATGCGTAGACCAGTTCTTCGGGGATCCGAGCCTGATACATCACTTCGAGAATCTCTATTTGAAGGGGATCCAGCTCAAAGGCGATCGCATCCTCGGAACCGATGTCGAGCAGCGCTGCATTCTTCGAATCAACGTGAGGCGCAACGGAGGGCCGGACTCGGCCATGTCGTTGCGATACCTTAGACTTGCATCTACTAACCGGCCTGATTCGTTTCTTCATTCGTCACTCCGAACTATCACTCTTGATAGAGTTGGGCTCGTCACTCCTCTTCGCCATCGCGGAGCGATAATTCGAATCAGCAGCGCGATACCTCGGCTGTTAACCGAAGGGTTGTAGGTTCGAGTCCTACCTGAGGAGCCAATTCTTT
>DATJYJ010000131.1:0-6902 GCA_035578025.1 Verrucomicrobiia bacterium | reverse complement strand
GATTGCCGCAGGTTGGCTGCCTGCCCGCCGCGCCTCGCGGGTCGATCCCATGATCGCCCTCCGCTGGGAGTAATCGTGGGGCAGGGTTCCCGACCTGCCCCGAGGCGAGGCCTTACTTCCGTGGCCGAGCCCTTCGTCGGCAAACCAGCCCGTCCAGGTCACGAGTTTCGGCGCGGGCGATTGCGCCAGGGAAACCGCACAAGCCGCAAGAACGCAAGCAAGCATCCGCATGTCAATATCCCTCGTGCTGGCTCGGACGGCGCGATGGCCGATGCGGTTAGTTCTCGATCGGCACGCGTTCCGCGAAGTCGACCACGATCACCGGAAGGTGCGTCTTGCGCGATTCGAGCCGCAGGCCGAGCTGCTGCTGAACGGCCGCATAGATGGATGGCCCCGCTGCCGAATCGGCCGGCGGCTCACCGGGCGTGCGCGGCTCGGGGGCCCAGTTCAGGTCGATCGTGTAGGGACCCTCGAGGCCCGTCCGGTCGAGGATCGGCTCGCGGAGGAAGCGCGAAAGGATCGTGGTCAGCACTTCCATGCTCATGCCGCTGGAGATGATGTGGCCGTAAAGGTTGCGATTGTGCGAGGCGTCGGCGCCCGGCTCGGCCGGATGAATCTTGAGTTCCTTCCTGCCGGGGACCAGTTCGAGATGTGAGATCTCCCGCTGTTCGGTGTGGATCCTCAGCCGGAATCGCTCGGTGAGCAGCCCCTGAAGCATGAGCAGGACCTGCTCGCGCGCGGTGTCCGCGGGTGCTTTGGCGTCGATCTTGAAGCGAATGGCCTTGTCCTTGATCCAGTCCGGGCCGGCAACCTGCGCGTCGTTATTGATGCCCCAGGCGAAACGTACGGCTTCGCTCAGAGTGACGTTGGTCATGGTCAACTGGCCGTGCAGAATACGGCCGAGATTGGCGGTGTAGAGATCGCCCGTGATCTGCTCTGGCTTGACCGAAGCCACGTCGAAGGCCGGAGTTTGTGCACGGAGGACTAGTGCGAGCGTCACGCCCAGCATCGCTCTGAGGAGCATACTAATTAATTAGTACTAATGGGCCGCGGTGTCAAGCCGCCGGCTGCAGTCTCTCCCACAACGCCCGGTAATATTTCAAAAAACGCTCGGGCTCCTTGCTCTCCGGGGCCTCGCACAGCGTCCAGCGGTCGTACTTTGTCTGCCGCATCAGGGCGAACAGCTCCCGGTAGGGATAGCCGCTCACCAGCTCGTTGATGTGGCAGCTCACGAGCCACGGCCGGAGCAGGTCGAAGCTCGCCTTCACGCTGCCGTTCACTACGTCAGTGGGATTCGAATTCCAGCACAGGCCGACGTTCTTGTGGTTTGTGGCGCGCATGATCTCCGCCGCGTTGGCTGGCAACTGGGTCTCCGGGCCGTGCACTTCGAGCCACACTTCGACCCCGTAGCCGTAGGCGTGCTCGCCCACTTCCCTCAGCCCCGCCGCGATGTTCTGGATCGTGGTCTCCTTCGGCACTCCCTTCGCCAGCCCGTTGGGACGCACTTTTATGCCCCACGCTCCGGTATCGTGCGCCAGCTCCACAAACTGCTTGGCCAGATCGATCTGCCGGCGCCGCTCCGCCGCATCGGCCGACTGGAACTCGCAGGTGGTGCCGAAGCTCAGCAGCCGCACCTTGCTGCGCTCGAATCGCGTCTTCACGCGGTCGCGCTCCTCGGCGGTAAGCGACGGCTCCACGCCGTGCTTGTGCCCGGTGCGAAGCTCCACCGCCTCGAATCCGGTTGCCTCCAGGGTGCGAATCACGGTCTCCAGGTCCATCGCCTGCAGCACCTGGTAGGTTACAGCTCCAAGAAGCATGGGCTCATTTTAGCGCCGCGTGGTGTCGCGCCCCAGCGGGCCGAACTGGAGCAATTCGTGAAAATACCACGGAGGGTTCGCGATCCCGACAGCCGGCATCAGCGTGCGCTCGAGCAGCGTGTATGGCTGGTAATAGAAGACCGCGGGGCGCACGACAGCGCGGAGCCTGGCCTCGATGCGCGCGTTCTGGCCGCCTGGAGAAACGTCGTGCGTGTTGCGCAGGAACCACACGATCTGCAAACGTGGATTTTCCAGGAGAGTCTCGATATCCGCCGATTCGCTGGGCACCACGCCGCGCGATGCCCCGAGCGCATACCGCAGCGCCACCGGATCCGAGTTGGCGGAATCGACCAGGATCACGGAATTGGCCGCGGTCGAATTCTCCCGGATGTACCGGGCGATCTCGGCCATCGGCATCGGGTATTGCTTGTTGCGGAAATTCGATCGGTGGAAGTAACACCAGGCGCCCGAAAGCGAGAACACCACCATCGCTCCGAGCACCAGGTTTCCCGCACGTCGATGGACACCCGCGCCCGCGGCGAGCATCATCAGGAAAAAGGGAAGCACGAACAGCATCCGCGCCGGGACGAACGGGTACGAAACCCACCGCGCCACACCGACGAATCCGATGGCCGTCAGAACGCCTGTCAGCGCTGCGGTCCGCCGGTATTGGCGCGCGCCTGCGTACAAGAGCCACAGGGCCGCGGCTATGATCGCAACGCCCAGGACCAGGATCAGGTCCGGCACCGCTTCTCCCATGGCGAACGAGACTGCCCAGTATGCGGCCTTCACCGGCAGCTCGAGCAGAGGCATCCCGGTCAGGTTGTAGCCCGGGCCCTGTCTGCCCCACGAGCCTAGTGAAGCCGCCAGCCGCCAGATCCACGGCGCGTAACCGGCTGCGACTGCCACGTCCACGGCGAGCAGCGGTGCAATGCGCCGGCAATAAAGCAGGAAAATGTTCGCCGCCATCAGCAGTGCGATGCCCGGTGCGTAGTGCGTGTACAGCGTGGCAAGCAGCACCAGCGTGAACCATCCGCCGGCTCGCCATCCCGGCTGCCCGGCTAGCCGCAACAGACAGGCGGCGCCCACGCAGATCAGCAGCGCCTGCAGCGAGTACGAGCGGCACATCCGTGAGTACAGCAACAGGCACGGAGACAGCGACCACAGTGCCAAAGTCCACCACCGAACGCGCGCTGGCAACGTCCGGGTCCACAGCGAATCAAGCGCCACCGTTGTCAGCAACGCGAAGATCACCGACAGCGCCCGCGCCTGCACCGCCCAGTCCAGCCCGAGAGGGATCCGCAGCCACCCGTACAGGAGCAGGTAGTAGAACGGCGGGTGGACATCGGCGGCGGCGAAGGCAATGACGTCAGGCAGCGGTTTATGAAGCGCGAGCAGCGTGCCCGCTTCGTCCATCCACGGCGACAGCAGCCCCAGATGCCAGAACCCGAGCAGTGCCTGCACGGGCAGCAAGACCGCCAGCGGATGGCGGCGCAGGAAAAGCGTCACGGCAGAGCGTCGATCAGCCGGTCGATCTCTTCGGGGCTGATGTAAAAATGCGGCGAGGTCCGGATCCAGCCGGCGCGAGGAGCGGCAATCACGCTCCGTCCTCGAAGCGTTGCCACCACCTCGGCGGGATTCACGCCTGCCTTTCTGAAGCTGACGATCCCGGCACCGGTTTCCGGCGTTCGCGGCGCTAGAACTTCGTAGCCTTTGCTTTGTACCCCGGCGGCAATCCGGTCGCCCAAGCCTTGGACAACCGGACCGATTTGTCCGGGGTCGACTTCAAGTAAAAATTCGATTGATGCCTTCAATCCGAAGCATCCAATAGTGTTTAGCGTTCCGCACTCGTAACGCCTGGCATCTCCCCACAGGGTCATGTCGCGCGAGGCGTAATCGGCATAATTGGCCACATTGGTCCAGCCGAACTCCACCGGTTCGATTCGATCCTGAAGCCCCTGATTTATGTAGAGGATGGCACACCCTTCCGGACCCAGCATCCACTTGTGGCCGTCGGCTGCCAGAGCGTCGATGTGACACACCCGCACGTCGAGCGGAAACGCACCCATGCCCTGAATCGCATCTACCAGGAAAATGCATCGATTACGCCGGCAGATTTCACCGATCGCTTGAATCGGCGCGCGATATCCGCTGAGGAAATTCACAAAGCTGATCGCCAGCAGGCGCGCTCCCCGGGCGGCTTCTTCGATCCGCTCCAGTGGATCGTAAATCGACAGCCAGGTGATGTCGACGCCCTTGGCCTCCAACCGCTTCCACGGATACAGGTTGGCTGGAAATTCCTCGGTGAACCCGACGATCCGGTCGCCCGGTTTCCAATCCAGCCCCATCGCGACCGTCGCGATGCCCTCCGACGTGTTCTTGACTAGGGCGATCTCCTGAGGAGTCGCGTGGATCAGCCGTGCCGCGGCAACCCGCAGCCCGTCGTACACATCGAGCCATTCGCGGTAGTGCAGGCTGCCGTAATGGAGAGCATCGTCCGCCAGGTGTTTCAGCGCGTCGGCGCACACCCGCGGCAGCGGAGCGACTGCTGCGTGGTTCAGGTACACCAGGTTTTCCCGGACCGGAAACTGGTCGGCGTAGCGGCTCCACAAAGGCGTCTCGACGGAAGGATTTTTTACAGTTTCGCAACCCATTTCCTTTACGATACGTTAATAATGGCTAAAGGCGAAACCTTGGGCTACGGAGGCAGGCCATGAAATTCTGGCTGGCGGCGAGTCTGGCGGCGGTCGTGGCCACGGCCGTCTGGGCAGACGACCAGAAGAAACCGAAGGACGACCCGTCGCAGATCGGCAGCCGCGATGTCGGCAAGGGCCTCAACATCTACTCCCTGGAAAAGGAGATGGCGCTGGGCAAGCAGCTCGCCGAGGAAGTCACCCGGCAGGCCAAGGTGCAGGACGATCCCCTCGTCTCCGAATACGTCAACCGCGTCTGCCAGAGTTTGGCCCGGGCATCCGACGCCAAGGTGCCCATCAGTTGCCAGTTGATCGAAGGCGAATCGCCCAACGCATTCGCGCTGCCCGGCGGCTATATTTTCGTCTACACCGGCCTCATCAAGATTGCCGATGAGGAGGACGAGTTGGCCGCGGCCATCGCCCACGAGATCGCGCACGTGGCCGCGCGGCACATGACCAAACAGGCCACCAAATCGGCGATGGTGAACGCGGCCAGCATCCCGATCGGCATCCTCTTGGGCGGCGGGCTGGGAGGCTACGCGGCGCGGCAGGGTATGGGCGCTGCGATCCCCGCGGCATTCCTGCGCTTTACGCGCGCCGATGAGACCGAAGCCGATTACCTCGGTGTGCAGTACCTGTACGCCGCCGGCTACGATCCCGACGGCGCTATCAGCATCTTCGAGAAATTGCAGTCGCTGCAACGGAAGCAGCCCGGGACCATCGGCAAGATCTTCTCCACCCATCCGATGGATGCCGACCGCATTCAGAAAACCGAGAAGGAGATCGAGCGCATCCTCCCGGCCCGGGACGAGTACATCATCAGCACCAGTGAGTACCGCGACATGCGCGACCGCCTCCTGCGCATCGAAGGCCGCCGCAAGCTGCGCGTTCGTCCTGGCAGCGACGATAGCGACAAAGACGGGCGCCCCACCATTCGCCGCCGCGACCTGATCGAATAGGTCTTCGTAGGGTGGGCCTCCCGGCCTGCCCCGCGCCGCAGGCGCGCTCACGGCCGCGACAGAATCCTCAGCTCCGGCAGCCGCGCCAGCTCCACCGTCCGCCCCTCCTTCATCACGGCATTGACCTTCCGGATGTTGTGGATGTCTGCCAGCGGGTCGGCGTCCAGGATCACCAGGTCCGCCAGCTTGCCCGGCTCGATCGTCCCGAAATCCGCCGACCGCCGGCAGGCCAGCGCCCCGTTCTTCGTCGCCGCCGTCAGCGCCTGCGCGGGAGTCATCCCCAGTTCCACCAGTCCCTCGATGGCGAGGATCGTGCCCATGCCGTGGCCCTGGTTCTCCGGCTTCGGCTCGCGCGAAAGCTCCGGCGTGGCGGCGCGAGGTCCGGCGGCGGCGATGCGCGAGCCGCGCACCACCACCACCGAATCGGCGATGGGCGTCCCTCCATTGCCGTCGATCAGAGTGGCGCCGGTGATAGCGGTGATGCGATCCTGGGCGAGGGCAGGAAGTAGAGAGACGATCACGGAGAGAACTTTTGGGCGCATTTCGCGGCCATTCTAGCAAATGAATATTGCGGAAACGGGGTTGACATCGGCGGAGGCCGCCCAGCGGCCCCACAACCGGCCGCCGGAGCCGGGCACCAGGAGCCTTCGCGAGATCTGCCTCGCAAACCTCTTCAGTCCGTTCAATCTCGTCATCGGCGGAATCATCGTGGTTCTGCTCGGGTTCTGGCTGGGCAGCGGCGACTCCCGGCTGCTCGCCGATTGCGGCGGCGTCTTCTCCGTGGCCGCCCTCAACACCCTGATCGCCGTCACCCAGGAGATCCGCGCCAAGCGCGCCATGGACCGCGTCAACGCGCTCATCGTGCGCGAGGTGACCGTGATCCGCGATGGCCGCGAATCCCACATCGCGCACGACCGGATTGCCATGGGCGACCTCGTGGTGCTTCGCCGCGGCGATCAGGCCGTCGTGGACGGCCCGGTCGCGCGCTCGAACCACCTGGAGATGGACGAATCGCTGCTCACCGGCGAGTCCGAGCCGGTGGCCAAGAACGTCGGCGATATGATTCTCTCCGGCAGCTTCTGCGTATCGGGCGCCGGATCCTACGTAGTCGAGCGGCTGAGCGATGCGAGCTACGCCTCGCAGGTGACCCGCGTGGCGCAGAAGATGAAGGCCAGCACCAGCCCGCTCCAGAAGACCATCGACCGCATCGTGAAGCTGCTCTTCGCCGTCGCGGTGGCGTTGTGCGTGATCGAGACCGCGATCGAATACCGTCGCGGCAGGCTGGATATCGATTTTGTCCGTCGCGCCGCTACCATCCTCATCGGTCTCGTACCCCAGGGGCTCGTGCTCACAGCCAGCGTGATCTTCGCCCTGGGAATCTACCGCATCAGCAAGGTGGGTGCGGTGGTGCAGGCGTTCCACGCGGTGGAATC
>DATJYJ010000130.1:0-9425 GCA_035578025.1 Verrucomicrobiia bacterium | reverse complement strand
TCGGCCTGGGTGTCCATGGCGAAGACGGCGGACCCGAACAATCCCAAAATTCCGCACTGGCCCGCCTGCGATACGTCGAAGAGGGCCACCATGATCTTCGACAACGAGGTGCGCGTGGAGGAGGATCCGCGCGGAGAGATCCGGAAATTCTGGGCCGACACGCCGCCGGCCGCCGCGCGCCGCGGGTAGCACGATAGCGTGGAGGCGCGCGTGACCAGCCGTTATCGTCTGATGCAGGTAATTAGTGGGATTCTCGCGAAATTACTCCGCGCAGTGTCCGCGAGTTACTTACCGGCACCTTCCGCCGTAGTTCGATCATCGGTCGATACGTTCGAATTAGCCAGGTAGGCTAGTCCATAAAAAGCTCAATTCGCATGATCAATGAGCGGCCAGCTAATGTATACTACCGGCGACTTTAGACGTGAACTCCGAGCCCTGGGTGTAATGGAGGTTACATGAGACGCTTATCGTTTGCTGTCGCCGCTGCATTGTTCATCGCCTGCGCGATCGTTGCTCCGGCACAAAGTACACGCGCTGCCCGGGCCATCACACCACCTTCGAGTATTCCGGGTCCTACTGATGCCGGTCAGCGGGCTAACACCAACATCGAGATAATATCGGGAGAGCTTATCGGGGGTACCCCCCAAGCTGCGGGCCCTCCGTACTCCGGATATTTCTACAACACTCCGGCGTCGTTAGCTTGCATTTACAGTCTGGTCTCTTCTGGATATAGTCCGCAGTGCAATCCGAACGCGCCCATTCCGAACGCGATCGGCGGATCGAGGGCGATTGCCATTGTGGACGCTTATGACGACCCCAACGCCGCTACGGATCTACAGGCCTTTTCGACCCAGTTTGGGCTTCCGCCAATCACCGCCAGCAGCTTCCAGGTCGTGTATGCGCCGCATGGCACTACTCCCGTCGGGGCCTGCACCGGTCCGGCGACGAAACCGGGGACCGACCCATCAGGAGGATGGGAAGTCGAGGAATCGCTGGATATCGAGTACGCTCACGGCATGGCCCCTGCCGCCACACTCTATCTGGTGGAAGCGCAATCCAATTCGTTTTTGGACTTGTTTTGCGCCGTGTCGGTCGCCGGCAGTCTCGTGGCAGCGGCGGGCGGCGGCGAAGTTTCGATGAGCTGGAGCAGCGGCGAGTTTTCTGGGGAAAAGTCGTTCGACCCGGTTTTCACAACCCCGGGCGTCGTCTACTTTGCCTCCACGGGGGATTCGGCCGGAACTTCGTATCCCGCTTCTTCGCCCAACGTTGTTGCTGTTGGCGGTACGAGCCTCAGCCGGGACCCCGTCTCAGGTAACTTCCTGGGCGAGAACGTCTGGCAAAATACCGGCGGCGGCCCGAGCCCTGTTGAAGCGGTGCCAGTCTACCAGGCCGGCATCGTACCCGTGCGCAGCACTCCCGACGTTGCGGCCGTCGCCAATCCCGATACCGGGGTTTGGGTCTTGGACAGTTTCAATCCGCCTACGGGATGCCCCTCGCAATGTTGGTACATTGTCGGCGGCACCAGCCTTTCCTCGCCGCTGTTTGCCGGCATCGTGAATGCCTCAAATACCTTCGCTGCTTCCACTTACGCGCAACTAATCCAGCTATACGGGACCAATCCGACGCGTCTCAACGATATCACCCTCGGTTCGTGCGGGGTGTATATGGGATATTTTGCAACGCCGGGATGGGATTATTGCAGCGGGATCGGCAGCCCCAAAGGGTATCTGCGGACGCCGCGGTGATTCCGTCATTGAAGCTCGGAGGGAGCATCGGCTTCCGCGCCTGAACCTCGGGCGCTTCCGGCTATTCGGTAGATTGAGAGGCCGGGTCGAGGCTTCTTCGGTTCGTGCCCGAGCGTCGTCGGCCTCAGTTCGCCGTTGGCGCGCTCTCGATATGGTCGATCACGAGGATCTCGACCGGGCCTTTCCGCGATTCCCGTTTCAACCCGAGCTGCTCCTGGATCGCCGTGAACAACGACGAACCGGCATGCGGAACGGCGTTTGCCCGAACACGGCAGGAGCGGTCGCCAATTGGATCTTGGGGCCGCCCTTTCCGATCACCAGCCCGTGCATCGGAAGCTCGCGCGTGTCGCGGTGGACGGCCAATTTGAATCGATCCGCGACCATGCGCTCTAGTCACACCCCCTTCAAAACTGATTTTCCTTGATCCCGCTCCACTTACCCCCATCTCTACGCCGTCCGCCGCCGCCCCCGTGCTAAAGTCGCCGCAGGAGAGCACCTGTGCGCGACCCAAAAGTAACGCGACCCTCCCGGGTCGCGACCCAGCCGCGCAACCAGTGCGGAGCGCCGAACGAACCCAAATAGTCCTTTGTTTTCATAGTGTATGCTGTATTTCCCCACATCAGACGAACCTACGAACCGCCCCAGCCATGGCCAATCTCCCCCCTCCCAACGAGCTACCGGAATCCCGGCGAGCCGTGTTATCGTCGAGGTCGGCCACCTTCCGCAGCACATGCCAACCCCCACTTTGAGCCGGGAAGAGGAGCTTCATTGGATCGCTCTGAGGCTGATCCCGGGCCTGGGTACCAGGACCTCCTCCAGACTGATTGAACGCTTTCGGACCGCGACTGCGGTTTTTCGCGCCTCCCGCACCGAGCTCGAAGGGGCGGGCGCCAGCGGGGCCGTGGCCCAGTCGATCGCCAGCGGATGCACCTTCGAAGACGCCGCCGCGCAGCAGGAAAAGATGCTCCAGGCCGGCGCCGAGCTGGTCGCCATCTCCGACCCGCGCTTTCCAGCCCCGCTCCGCGAGATCTTCGACCCGCCGGTCCTTCTGTTCGCCCGCGGCCGCGTCGAGCTCCTGCAGACACTGGCCCTGGGGGTCGTCGGCACCCGTCGTCCGACGCCCTACGGGCTGGCCGTCGCGGAGCGGATGGCGGGCGACCTGGCCCATGCCGGGCTGACCATCGTCAGCGGAATGGCCCGGGGCATCGATACCGCCGCCCACAAGGGCGCCCTCGGCCAGACCGGGGCAACCATCGCCGTCCTCGGGTGCGGGGTCGACGTAATCTACCCTTCGGAGAACCGGAAACTGGCCGCCGAGATCGCCGCTCGCGGCCTGATTATCTCCGAATTCCCCATGGGCGCCACGGCCTTCCCACAGAACTTCCCCATCCGCAACCGGATCATCAGCGGAATCAGCCTGGGGGTGCTGGTCGTCGAGGGGGCCCAATACTCCGGGTCGGCGATCACGGCGAAGCTGGCGATGGACCAGGGGCGCGAGGTGTTCGCGGTTCCCGGAAACATCACCTCGAAGCTGAGCTGGGGGCCTAACTTATTGATAAAACAGGGAGCTCGCCTCGTCCAGGACTGGAACGACGTGGTCGCGGAGTTGCCCCCGGAATCCCGCCGGCATCTAATTGAACACGGAAAGACACAGCTCCTGGAGGCGGGCGGGGTTGCAACGCAGACCGGGAATCAGGCATCCTTATTAAAGGAAGAGGCACAGGAACTGGGCTCCACGGCCCGCCAGGCTCTTCAAGCCCTCCAGGTGGACACCCCGGCACATCTGGACGATCTCCTTGAAAAACTTCAAGATACGTCGCCTTCGGAGCTGATTGCGGCCTTGTTTGAGCTGGAGATGCTGGGGCTCGTGAAACAGCTCCCGGGGAAGAATTTTGTGAAAGTGTGGTAACCTTGCGACCGTAGGACAGGCCCGCATAGCGCCCTTGAGGCGCCTGTCCGCCGCACTCAGTGAGTTTCATTTCATATGGCAAAGGCATTAGTAATCGTTGAGTCGCCCGGTAAGGCGAAAGTCATCAACAAGTACTTGGGCAAGCAGTACGTCGTCAAAGCATCCCTCGGGCACATCAAAGACCTGCCCAAAAAGGACCTCGCCGTCGACGTCGACAACGGGTTCGAGCCGCGGTACGAGGTCATCGAAGGCAAGAAAAAGCTCATCTCCGAACTCAAACAGACTGCCAAAAAGGTCCAGGAAGTCTACCTCGCGGCCGACCCGGACCGCGAAGGCGAAGCCATCTGCTACCACCTGCAGGAAGAACTCCGCGAGAAGAAGGCCGGCCCCAAGATCTTCCGCGTGATGTTCAACGAGATCACCAAAAAGGCGATCGACAAGGCCTTCCAGAACCCGATGGACGTCAACACCCACCTGGTGGACGCCCAGCAGGCGCGCCGCGTGCTCGACCGCCTGGTAGGCTACAAGATCTCTCCGCTCCTCTGGGACAAAGTGCGCCGCGGACTCTCGGCCGGGCGTGTGCAGACCGTGGCGCTCCGCCTGATCGTCGAGCGCGAGCGCGAAATCCGCGCCTTCCAGAAGAAGGAATATTGGACCATCGACGCCGAGTTGGCCGCCAAAAAGCCGCCGCTGCTCTCCGCCCGGCTCATCAAGGCCAACGAAGAGACGGCCGAGATCGGCAACCAGGAAGCGAGCGATGCCATCCTGGCCAGCCTGGAGGGCGCCGAGTACGTGGTCAAGAGCGTCACCACGCGCGAGAAGAAGCGCAACCCGGTGGCGCCGTTCATCACCTCGACCCTGCAGCAGGAATCGGTGCGCAAGCTGCGCTTCAGCGTGAAGCACACCATGATGCTGGCACAGCACCTCTATGAGGGCGTGGAGATCGGCAAGGAAGGCGCAGTCGGCCTGATCACCTACATGCGCACGGATTCCACGCGCATCTCCGACGACGCCATCCGCGACGTCCGCCAGTACATCGGCGACCGCTACGGCAAAGAGTATGTGCCGGAAACGCCCAACATCTACAAATCGAAAAAGGACGCGCAGGACGCGCACGAGGCCATCCGGCCCACCTCGATGGCGTTTACGCCCGAGGTCGTCGAGAAATACCTGAAGCCGGACGAAATGAAGGTCTACCGCCTCATCTGGAATCGATTCGTAGCCAGCCAGATGGCTCCCGCGGTGTTCGACCAGACCACCATCGACGTCAGCGCGCGCGGCAAAAACGGCGTGGACTATACCTTCCGCGCCACCGGCAGTGTCGAAAAGTTCGCGGGCTTCCTCAAACAGTACAAGGAAGGTAAGGACCAGCGCGACGAGGAAGACGAGGAGCTCGAGCACCGGCTGCCGCTGGTCGCCGAAGGCGAGCGTCTCCGCCTGCGGGTGCTCAAGCCCGAGCAGCATTTCACGGAGCCGCCTCCGCGCTACAACGAAGCCACCCTGGTGAAGCGTCTGGAGTCCGACGGCGTGGGCCGGCCCTCCACCTACGCCTCGATTCTTTCCACGATTCAGGAGCGTGAGTACGTCAAGAAGGAAGGTGGCCGGTTCAGCCCGACCGAGCTCGGCTTCGTCGTGACCGACCTCCTGGTGGAGAGCTTCGACGATATCTTCGACGTCACCTACACGGCGCGCATGGAAGAGGAGCTCGACGAAATCGAAGACGGCAAGCTCGACTGGCGTGCCGCCATGGGCGAGTTCTACCAGCGCTTCGAGAAGGACATCAAGCACGCCGAAGAGCACATGACCGACATCAAGCGGATGGAAGAACCCATCGGCGAGATGTGCGAGAAGTGCGGCAAGCCCCTGGTGATGAAGTGGGGCCGGCACGGCAAGTTCATCGCCTGCACCGGCTATCCCGACTGCACCTACACGCGGCAGCCCGAGGCTGAGCACGTCGATTTCGGCGAGCAGGGCGAAGAGGAGTACTGCCAGAATTGCGGCCGTCCCATGGTTCTCAAGAAGGGCCGCTTCGGCACGTTCCTGGCGTGCTCGGGCTATCCGGACTGCAAGACCACCAAGCGCCTGGGCGCGCAGCAGCAGCGCGCCGACCAGCCGCTCGACGAGAAGTGCCCCGAATGCGGCAATAACCTGGTGATCAAGTACGGCCGCTTCGGCGAGTTCACCGCGTGCAGCAATTATCCGTCGTGCAAGTACGTCAAGCAGAAGCTGGTGGGCGTGAAGTGCCCCGAGTGCAGCGAAGGCGATATCGCCGAGCGCCGCTCCAAGAAGGGCAAGATCTTCTACGGATGCACGCGCTGGCCAAAGTGCAACTTCGTGGCCTGGGGCAAGCCCGTCGACGAGAAGTGCCCCGAGTGCGGCAGCCCCTACATGATCGAGAAGTGGTTCAAAGCCGGTCCGGTGCTGCAATGTCCCAATGCCGACTGCAAGCACAAGCAGCCGATCCCGCAGCCCGCTCCTGCGCCCGCCGCGTAAGTGGGAATCGCGGGTCTGAAAGTCCTGTACAATAGGAAAGATGGGCCTTTTCAAATGGAGCAGAGCGCACTCGGTATTTGTTCCGGAGATCGATGCCGAGCACCGCGCGCTGTTTCGCCTCGGAGAAGAACTGCAAAAGGGTGTCGCCGCCGGCACCGACCTCAGGCAACTGCGGCCGGTTCTGAGAGAGTTGATAACATCGACGGAAGCGCACTTCAAGCACGAAGAGCGCATCATGAAGGCGGCGCACTATAACGGGCTCGCCTGGCATAAGAAACAGCACGATGCGGTGCGCTGGCGCGTGCGCCGTGCCTTGAAGCGGATCGATACGGGCCATGCGGACGGGGTGTCCGAATTCCTCGAGTTCCTGGATTCCTGGCTGAAGACGCATACCGCGGTGTCCGACCGCATGATGGGCGCCTACCTCCGCAACCTGCTGCGCTTCAACACCAGGCTGGCGTCATAGGGCATACTAAGGAGCGATGCGAAGATTCTGGTGGATCGCGCTGTGCGCGGTGCTCGCCGGCTGCTCCGCGCCCCAGGAGCCGAAGAAGGCCGAAGCTCCCAGGCAGGACGTGCCGGCCCCCGACATATTCAAGGTGAACCTGGATACCTCCAAGGGCGCCGTGGTTATCGAGGTCCACAAAGACTGGGCGCCGCTCGGAGCGCAGCATCTCTTCGAGCTGGTGAACCGCGGGTATTACGACGGCAACCGGTTCTTCCGCGTCACCCGCGCCTACGTGCAGTGGGGAGTGAATGGAGATCCGCAGGTCAGCAGCCTGTGGTCCACGGCGAACCTGCGCGACGATCCCGTCAAGCAGAGCAACCTGAAGGGCACGGTCGCCTACGCCAAGCTGGGCCCGAACACCCGCGCCACGCAGTTGTTCATCAACATGCGCGACAACAAGGATCTCGACAAGCAGGGTTTCGCGCCGGTGGGAAAGGTAGTCAGCGGAATGGACGTGGTGGAGAGCCTCTACGATGCCTACGGGGATATGCCCCCGCGGGGCCAGGGGCCGGATCCAACCAAGATCGAGACACAGGGAAATTCGTACCTGGAAAGTCGTTTTCCCCGGCTTGACTTTATTAAAAAAGCGGCCATTCAGTGATATATTGAGAAGGACCCTGTCCCCGAGGCGAAGGGGACCAGGAAGTTACCAATACAGGGTCAAACTCAAACGACGCGGCCCGGCGGTGAAACACCCGCCGGGTTTTTTTGTCGCTATGCCACGGTGCTCTTCGATTCGTGGATCTCCTGCAGGCTCCAGACGCGGATGGGATCGCGCAGGCGCGCGGCGACCGCGTCGGCCGCGGCGCGCGCGCCGCTCATGGTGGTGATGCAAGGGACGCGATAGGTCACGGCGCTGCGGCGGATCGACTTCTCGTCGGCGAACGCGCTGGCGCCCGTCGTAGTGTAGATGGCAAGCTGAACATTGCCGCCCTTGAGATAGTCCACGACATTCGGGCGGCCTTCATTGACCTTGAACACGGTCTTACAGGTGAGTCCGGCGTTGCGCAGCGCTGCGGCGGTGCCGCGCGTGGCCACCAGGGCAAAGCCCAGCTCGGCAAAGCGCTTCGCGACTTCCACCGCCTCGCGCTTGTGATGGTCATTGACGCTGATGAACACGGTCCCCTTATCCGGAAGCGGGCTGCCGGCGCTGATCTGGGCCTTGAGAAACGCCTCGCCGAAGTTGACCCCGACGCCCATCACTTCGCCCGTCGACCGCATCTCTGGGCCGAGCACGGGGTCGACGCCGTGGAACTTGTTGAACGGGAACACCGGTGACTTGACGAAATCCTGCGGCACGCTGAGCTTGCCGGTCGCATAGCCGTAGTCCCTGAGCTTCCGGCCCCACATCAGGCCGACGGCGACCTTGGGCAGCGGCACGCCCGTCGCCTTGCTCACGTACGGGACCGTTCGCGAAGCGCGCGGGTTCACTTCCAGCACGTAGACCGTGCCGTTCTGGATGGCGTACTGCACGTTCATCAGCCCGATGACGTTCAGCGCCTTCGCGAGGCGCACGGTGTAGTCTTCGATGGTCCGCACCGTCTGCTCGGAGAGCGACTGTGCGGGCAGGACGCAGGAGCTGTCGCCCGAGTGCACGCCGGCTTCTTCGATGTGCTCCATGATGCCGGCGATCAGCACGTCCGTGCCGTCGCCGAGGGCATCGACATCCACCTCGATGGCGTCTTCCAGGAAGCGGTCGATCAGCACCGGCCGCTCCTGAGAGAAGGTGACCGCCTCGCGCATGTATTGGCGGACCATGTCCTCGTCGTAGGCGATCACCATGGCGCGGCCGCCGAGCACGTAACTGGGGCGCACCAGCACGGGATAGCCGATGCGCGCGGCCACCGCGCAGGCCTCTTCCACGCTGGTTGCGGCGCCGTTCGCGGGACACGGAATCTTGAGGTCGTCCAGCAGGCGGCCGAAGAGCTTGCGGTCTTCGGCGAGGTCGATGTTCTCGGGGTCGGTGCCAATGATGGGGACGCCGAGCCGCTTGAGCGGCAGCGCGAGATTAAGCGGGGTCTGGCCGCCGAACTGGACGATCACGCCGTCGGGTTTTTCGGTGTCGACGATATTGAGGACGTTTTCCAGCGTGAGGGGCTCGAAGTAGAGGCGGTCGCTGGTGTCGTAGTCGGTGGAGACGGTCTCGGGATTGCAATTGACCATGATCGACTCGACGCCCATTTCCTGCAGCGCGAAGCTGGCGTGGCAGCAGCAGTAGTCGAACTCGATGCCCTGGCCGATGCGGTTGGGGCCGCTGCCCAGGATCATCACCTTCTTGCGATCCGCGGGGTCGGCTTCGCAGGCGGATTCGTAGTTGGAGTAGAGGTAGGGGGTGAAGCTTTCGAACTCGGCGGCGCAGGTGTCGACGCGGCTGAAAACGGCGGCAACACCCAGCTCCTTGCGGCGGGTCCGGACTTCGATTTCGGAGACTCCCCAAGCCTTGGCGAGCTGAACGTCGGAGATGCCGTAGCGTTTGGCCTGCCGGAAGAGCTCGCGCGTGGCTTGCTCAGGCCAGGAGGCCTGCGCCGCCTGGGCCTCGAAGTCGACCACTTCCTTCATCTGGCGGAGGAACCAGGGGTCGATGGCGGTGAGCTCCCGGATCTCTTCTACGCTGTACCCGTTGGCCATGGCGAAGCGGACGTAATTGAGGCGGTCGGGCGTCGGGGTGATGAGCTTGTTGGTGATGAGCTGGGGATCGTACTTCTCGCTGCCGAAAGCCTTGCCGGTTTCCAGGCTGCGCATGCCCTTCCAGAGGGCCTCTTTGAAGGTG
>DATJYJ010000129.1:0-6780 GCA_035578025.1 Verrucomicrobiia bacterium | reverse complement strand
CAGTTTCACCAGTACCGCCAGCGTGAACCGGTTCTCGTATTTGCGAAGGTCCGGCGTCCACCCGGGAACAAGCGACCCGGGAGTTCCGGTATTGCCGCCGGGGGGCGTGATCCCGCCCGGACCGGTAAAGTACGGAACGTTGGCCGCGCGGTGGTTGTACTCCCAGCGGAACGTGACGAACTGGCTCGGCATGTAATCGAAGGTCAGCGAGGCGTCCCACGCACGAAACTTGTCGCCGGGATTTTCCGTGAAATACGGCGTCCCGCTGATGGCGCTGGCTCCGTTGATCGGCGGCAGCAGCACCAGGTAACGGCCCGGGTTCGTGATCGCGCCCCCGCCCACAGTCAGGGCAAACAGATCGCGGTGGAACCACAGCCGGTTGTATGCCATGAAACCGAGAAAGTACTGCGAAGGCGTCGCCTCTGTGCCGCCGTGACACACGACTCCGCCCCCGGTCTCGCAGCCGGCATCAACGGTGAAAGTGAACGCGGCTTTGCTGAGCCCTCGGTTCGGCCGATCGAGGTATTTCACCTGAATGCTGTCGTCGGTGTGGAATCGCCTGCGATCCGGTGTGCCCAGCGTGTCGGTGCCGTAGTATTGGTTACCCAGCACGGATAGTGAGCCGTTCGGGCGCCACAGGATCTGCACGCCGAATCCCGGAGCCTTGTTGAACTTGCCGTACGATTGCCAGCCGTTGACAATCCACGGTTCGATTTTCAGCTTATCGCTCGGAAACACCTGGATCCGCATCCCGTTGAAGAACCACGGGGTGTTAGAGGATACATAAGACGGTTGGTAAGCCCAGTTATCGAACTGGTAGTAACTGAATAGTCCCACATAGGACATGAAGATACCGGCATCGATATTGATTCCGTTCAGTTTGTTGATGTGGTAGCCGCCATACGCCTCGGAGACATACCGGTAGGCGGTGTCCAGGTCCCACTGGCCGCGAGCCGGGCTGGCATCGTTGCGTGGAGTAGTCTGCGCATACATGCCGAACTGCGTCATCAACCGGCCGCGGACGTTGTTGTAATGAAAGTCGCCGCCGATACCGAGCTGCGTGACCTGCACTTCGTTGGCACGGAAGATTTCGCTCGACCCGCCGATCGTGTGATCCTGCGGGTGATTCAGATCGTGGACGAAGTCGACGTCCGACCGGAATTCACCCGTGAAGACCTTCGTTTCAAGCGGCGATTCCTTGGTTCGCGGATTGCCGGTCAGCCAGGTAAAATCCGCGAATGCGAACGGCTCGGCGGCCTCTCGCTTTTCCGGCTCTGCGGAAGGCTGCAGGCCGGCTTTCGGTTGCCGCGGCGTTTGCTGGTCCGCGGTCGCGGTTTCCGGTGCTTTGGCTTCCGGGGCCGCGGCGGGCCGGGGCGGCTCCGCCTTGAGAGCGGCCAGGGCCGCGCGCAACTCGTTCAGTTGACCCTGTAGTTGTTCGATCTTGTCGAGGATGATCTCCTCGGAAGTCCTTTCAGATGATTTAGTCTTTTCGTCGCCCGCTGCGGCGGGTGCTGCAAGGTAAAGCGAAAGCGCTACTACCAGCGCACTCGCGGACAGACGAGGTCCTGCAAGTTTGATATTCACATTCTCAGGCTAAGAATGTGTGCATGAAGAAGTCATAAAAGAAGCCTCAGGAATCCGTTAAGGCGCCGGGCTAGTCCTGCTCGTCTTCCGCCAGGCTTCGCCCAAAACGGTAACCGATCCAGGGTTCGGTCAGGAGGTACTCCGGCCGCGCCGGATCGGCTTCAATTTTCTTTCGTAACATCCTCATGTAGGTCCGAAGATATTCCAGCTCGCCGCCATACTCCGGACCCCAGACGGCGCGCAGCAGTTGTGCGTGGGTTACCGGCCCGCCCCGGTGCTGGAAAAAATAGGCGATCAGTTCGAACTCGGTGGGTGAAAGATGCACCCCGACGCCCGCTTTCTTCAGCGTGCGCTGGTCGAGGTCAAGCTCCAGGTCGCCTTCCTTCAATACCCTCTGCGGTTCGCCGCGAGTCTTCACCCGCCGCAGTACCGCGCGCAGCCGCGCCACCAGCTCGCGAAAGCGGTAAGGCTTGGTAACGAAATCGTCGGCGCCGGCCTCCAGAGCCCGCACCATGTCGTCCTCGGTGTCGCGGACGGTCACCATCACGATGCCAAGCTCGGCATCCAGCGCGCGAAGACGGCGGCAGGTCTCGATGCCGCCCAGGCCGGGCATGTTGATATCGAGCAGCACCAGGTCGCTCTGACGGGCGCCGAACAAGTGCAGAGCCTCTTCCCCGCTGCGGGCTTCCTCGACACGAAAGCCCAGGGCAGAGAGCGATGTTCGCAGCGCCTTGCGGAGCGCCGCTTCATCGTCCACGATCAAGATGCGCTGCCGCGGATTGGTCAAGCGCGGAGCCTCCTCTCAAAACCGGGATGGTAAGTCGAAAGGCGGCGCCGCCGCGTTGGGCCGCCTCGGAATCCAACTCCAGGCGGCCTCCGTGAGCCACGGCGATCTTCCTGGATACATACAAACCGAGCCCGGTCCCCGAAGCCAGGTCCCGGCCGCGCGCGCCGCGGTAGAACCTTTCAAAAATGTGGCCGGCATCGCCAGGCGCGATGCCTTCGCCGCCATTCCACACAGTCACGGCTGCGCTGTCGGCCGCAAACTGTAGCGTCACCTCGACCGGCTCGCCGGCGGGCGCGTACCGGCAGGCGTTATCGAACAACTGGCCCACGGCGAGCTCAAACAACTCGGGGTCGGCGAGCGCTTCCAACGCCTCTCCCTTTTTTCGGAACGCAAAGGTGCGATCGGGGTACTGCTGCGCGTACCGCTCGATCAGCGATGTAAGAACGCCCCCGATGTCGAGCCGCGTCAGGCGCGGCGTTACGTCCCCGCTGTCGGCCCGCGCCAGCCGCAGCAGACGCGTGCTGAGAGCGCTCAGGCGGGTGGCCTCTTCCTCCAGCAACCGGGCGAGTTCGCGCTGCCCGGGTACCAGCGGGCCGGCGGCTTCCAGACCGCCCGCGGCAGTGAGAATCGTCGCCAGCGGGGTTTTGAACTCGTGCGCCAGCGCATCCAGAATCGCGGTGCGAAGCGTCTCCGATCGCGCCTGGGCCGCGGCTTCGCTGGCCGCTCGCACGGCCCGCGCGCGTTCCAACTCCGCTGCCACCAGGGCCGCTACCGGCCCTGCCATCAGCTTCTGATCGTCGAGACCCTCGAGTCCGAGCGCCCCGGCCGGCTTGCCGGCCGCGCGCAGGCAGCGCGCCGTCAAGTGAGCCGCCGGTTCGGCGATATCGCATCCCATGAGGTATGCCTCGCGCGTTCGCTCGCCCAGGCGGCAGCGCGAAGCCCCGGACATCGCGAGCTCGGCCTGAGCGCCGTCGAAGATGCAGGCCGCACGCAAGTGCAGCACGCGCCGCACCGCCTCCAGAACCTGGGACGGGTCGGCGCGCAGCGGGTCCAGCGCCAGAAGCGTCTGCGCCAGCTCGTAAAGCTGCTCCACCTGCTTCCGTCCGAGCGAGGCGGCTTTGGCCTCCTGGCGCGCTTTCGAGGCCAGCCGCGTAACCAATAGCGACGTGGTAAGAAACGCAGCGAGAGCCGCGGCGTCCACGGGATCGGCCACCGTAAAGGCAAACAGCGGCTGGATGAAGAAAAAATCCAGGCAAGCCACCGCAAATACGGAGACGATCGCGGCCGCCCGGAATCCTCCATCCAGACAGTTCAGCACCACGGCGATCAGATACAGGAATCCAGCGGCGGCCGAGTTGAGGTGCAGCCGGTACGACGCCGCGGTGAGGACCGCAATCACGATACCGCCGCGCAAGACCGGCCAACCGGAGCGGAGAAATCGCACTTCGAATCTATTCTAGCCGCGAAATGGCTTTTATGACTTTTTCATCAACTTCCGTGCATACTCAGTCGAAATGCCTGGCCTGACCAGCGCGACCGGATTCTGACGGGCCCCGACGCCCCCTCCATGTAGAACTGATTCCCCCGAACAAAGAGGAGAGTTATGAGAAGGACAACATCTGTCGCCATTCTTGCGTTCGCCGTGTGCCTCGCCCCGGCAGCGCCGGCTCAATCCACGCTTGGGAATATCGTGGGCACGGTGCAGGACCCCTCACAGGCGGTGGTCACCGGAGCCGCGATCAAGTTACACAACCTGGACGACAACTCCACCCGTTCCACGCTGTCGCTGGCCGACGGCTCGTTCGAGTTGCTCAATCTCAAAGCCGGCAAGTACTCCATTACCATCGAGCGCGATGGCTTCAACGTCTACTCCATCGCTTCCCTTCAACTTGACGCGCGCCAGACGCAGCGCATCGAAGCCACCCTCTCCATTGCCACTGCGGGTACTACCGTCGAGGTGAGCGAAACCGCGGCCGTGGTCAATACCGAAAACGGTACGCTCGCCGACACCAAGAAATTCAACCAGGTGGTGCAGCTTCCCATGAACTACCGCGGCGGCAGCGACAGTCCGCTGGCCGCGCTGGTCGCCGTGCCGGGCGTGCAGCAGGACGGCAACGGAAACATCTCCATCGGCGGCGGTTCCCCGTCACAGATCCAATACTCGGTCGATGGCTCCTCCACCGTCAACGTCCGCCAAAACGGCGCGCTCGGCAACATGAATCCCTCTTCCGAGCTGATCAGCGAATTCAAGGTGGCGCAGTTCAACAACAACGCCGAGTTCTCCCAGGCCGGAGACGTCACCATCATCACCAAGAGCGGCGGCAACCAGTTCCACGGCAGCGCGTTCGAATATATGCAAAACAGCGGCCTCGATGCCACCGTGTACGGCTTCGACAGCAAGGCCCACAAGGCATTCAACACCTTCGGCGGCAGCTTCAGCGGTCCCCTGACCATTCCCGGCGTCTATCGCGGCAAGGACAAAACATTCTTCTTCGCCGATTTCGAAGGCAACCGCCGCCGTTTCGCCACACCGCAGCAATTCTCCGTGCCTACCGCGGACATGCGCGCCGGCAACCTCGCCAACCTGCCCGGCGACTCCGCGATCGATCCCCTGAGCGGTTCGCCGTTTCCGGGAAATCGCATCCCGGCGAATCGCTTGAACCCGGTGGCGCAGTCGCTGTTCGCGAATTATCTGCCGCTGCCCAATTTCAGCGACGGTGTGGACACCAATGCCAACTACCGCCGCCAGCAGGCCACGCCGGCCAACATGAACGGATACGACGTGCGCATCGACCAGAACATCGGCAGCAAGCAGCAGCTTTTCGGCCGATGGAGCTGGAAGAACGTCGACACCACCGCCGCCAATGCGATCCTGCCCAGCGACGCCGATCACGAAACCAACCGCAACCTGGTCGTGTCGCACAATTACACCATTCATCCCACGCTGCTCAACGAGCTGCGCTTCGGCTTGACTTACTACGCCATCAAAGTGAACTTCCCCATCGGCGGCGCCGATGCCGTGGCCAAGCTCGGCCTGCAGGGACTCGACCTGAGCGACGTGCCGGGCGTGAATGCCTTTCCCGGCTTCAATTTCAGCGACGGCACCGGCTTCACACCGATGGGCCGCGACAAGACCGGCATCACGCGTTCGCAGACCGTGCAGCTTTCCGACAATCTCTCCTGGGTCAAGGGCAAGCACACGCTCAAGTTCGGCGCCGACTTCCGCCGCGTCTACTATTACGACCCCGAAAGCTTCGGCGGCTCCGACGATTTCGGCCAATTCACCTTCAACGCCGGCACTTTCACGGGCAACGCCTTCGCCGATCTTCTGCTCGGCCTGCCCTCGAAGAGCTACATCGCGCAATCCGGCCCCGACGTGCAGGCCCGCGCCTATCAGACCGGTGTCTACGCGCAAGACGAATGGCACGCCGCGCACAACCTGACCATCAACTTCGGCCTGCGCTGGCAGGCGCTGCCGCCGTTCGTGAGCGAGCTGGGTAATCTGACGGCCTTCGACGTTCGCAACGGCGGCGTGATCGTGCCCGATGGGGCTACCGTGCGTCCAGGGTTTCTCGTGGCCATCAACGGATGCCCCGGCGTCAATCCGAACCTGCCGTGCGCGCCCGTGACCCAGGCCAGCCAGGTGGGGCTCGGCGGCGGTGTGCGCCACTTCTACACGCGTAACTATCAACCGCGCCTCAGCGTGGCCTGGCGTCCGTTCCGCGACAACAAGACCGTGCTGCGCGCCGGCTTCGGCATCTTCACCATGACCAGCCTGGGGCAGCTTTCGTTCAACACCACGAACATCGCAGTCGCCGTGGTGCGGACGACGGCCAATACGTTGACGGCCTCCGGCCAGCCTCTGTACCAGTTCCCCAGCGTCACCGCCGCCGTGGACCCCGTACAGATCGCGGGCACGGGCGACTTCTACCAGAACGTCAATATCAACTTTCGCGATCCTCAATCCGCGCAATGGAACTTTACCGTGGAGCGCCAGATGACCAGCGATCTGACGTTGCGCGTGAGCTATGCGGGCATGAATTCCTATCGCATGGGGCAGACCGTCGACCTGAACCAGCAACCGGCGAGCCTCACGCCGACCGATTTCAGCCAGCGGCCGTATCCCAATTGGGGGCGAATCCTCTCCAGCGAGAACCAGGGGTTCGTCAACTACCAGTCCCTGCAGACCGAGGTCAGCAAGAGCATGAGCCACGGGCTCCTGTTCCAGTTCAGTGACACCTGGGCCAAGAACCTCGGCAATGTCGGCGGCGACGGCCCGGCCGCGTTTTCGCCGGAAGTGATCTACGGAACTCCGATCGCCGACCGCTTCAACCTCGGCCTCAATCGCGGCAATGTCGCCGGCACTCGCCGCAATCGCGTGCTGGTTTCAGCCATCTACCAGTTGCCGG
>DATJYJ010000128.1:0-13380 GCA_035578025.1 Verrucomicrobiia bacterium | reverse complement strand
GCCGGAACCGCGATCATCTTCCACGCTCCGGCAGACCAGGTGCTGTCGGGCCTGAATCCCGATTTCGCGGTCGGATGGTCCGACTACCGCACCGATGTCGGCGAATATCTCTTCCGGCGCTTCGATGCGAACAACCAGCTTCTGGCGCTGGCCGAATTCAACGCCGCGATCGAACTCAACCCGGCCAACACGCGTGCCATTACGCTGCGCGACCGCATCCTGGCGCAACAGACGCCGGGCGGACGGGCGCGCGATCTCGACATGGCCCCGGACTACAAAGACGTTTCCGAAGGCCTGTTGGGAGAGACTCAGTTGGTGCTGTCGGAGTTTCTGGCGCTACAGGGGACGGCGACAGAGGACGAGATTGCCGCGGCCACCAAGGACCAGTTGAGCCTGGTGCTGCAGCAACTGGCCGACCGCCTGCACGAGGCCAATCTCGACGCCGTCAGCGCCGCCGACGGTGTGAAGGTGGCCGACGCGGACGCAAGCGCTATCCAGGATCAGGCCAGCGCGCTCCAACAGGAGGTCACCGACCTGCAGAGCCACTCGCTCAGCCTGACCGACTTTGTGACTACCGTAGGCGCGGCGGTGGGAGCGATCACCGGACTCGCCACCGGCATCGGAGCGCTGGTCTCGATACCCGGCGCCCTTGTGGCGTCGGACAACCCACAATCCGGGCTTACGAAAGTGCTCAAGTTTCTCGCCGACGGCAAGTCCTTCTGGGATACCAAGGGTATCGGCGGCGACCTGACGGACCTGCTCAAAGGCGGCGGAGACGCGCTCACCAATTTCACCAAGGTGTACCAGGAACTGAGCGGCTCCTCGAACGACGCCACGGTCAAACAGCTCATGCTGCAGATCGCCACGCTCAACCTGCAGTACATGGTGGCCAACCTGCGCCGCCAGCAGGCGCGCGACACGCTGGCCGCGGCGCAGGCACGCGTCACCGATTATACGGCGGAGGTGCAGACCGCGAACAACCTGCTGGGGCAGTGGTCAGCCGACAAGGCGTTTCTGGATGGCGCGGTGGGAGTGATGCTGGATGTGGCCCGCAAGCTGGCGGATCTGGTAGCCGAAGATTTCTTCATTGCGCGCCGCGCGCTGGAGATCTATCAGCTCGAGGACGCCTCTACGGTGCGGTTCGACTACGGCCGCCTGCATCCGGATCAAGACAACGACCTGCTGCCGCAACCGGTCGGGCGCGCGCAGGCGTCGCTACAGAGCGTGGCGGCCCTGCCGGCCGATATCATCACCTGGCACGATATCTTCGTCGACCTCAACGAATCGCTCAGCGCCGGCTTCGACGTGGTGCATCCGGCGGTCGAAGTGGTGATCGACGATCCCGCGGTGCTGTCGAGCCTGCAGCAGGGCAGGGGCGTGCGATTCAGTGTGGGCATCGGTCCGAACCCGGCCGCGGGCACGCTGCCGTCCAACGTGTTCGAACTCAAGGTGGACAACCTGGAGTTGGAACTCACGGGTGCATCGGCCAGCGGGGCCGCCACAATCTGGATCCAGCACACCGGGCACTGGTTCATGAAGCGGCGGCCGACGGCGGACAACCCCGATCCGCAGGATGTCGAATTCACGTTGTTCCCGCACCTGGAGGCGTTCAACTTCCAGGCGGGAACGAACGGACTGAAGTCGAAGATTCCCGCACAGCCGCAATCGAACGTCGATCCCGGGCCTCCGTTCTCGTTCTGGGGCCGGGGGGCACTGGCGGACTGGCACCTGTTTACGGACAGCTCGTCGAACGCGCTCAACCTGTCGTCGCTGACCGCGATCCGGCTCACGATCGGCTGCATCGGGCTGATCGCGCAGGGAACGCAGGCTCCGGGCAAGCTTCCGTTGCGGGTGCAGGCGGTTAGGGAGCACGCGGTCGGGGCGCGGTAGCGCGGGCCTGCGGTGTCGCCGGGGCGGGCTGCGCCGATGTGCATGCGGCCAGGTCCGCCTCGACACGGGAAGTGGGCTGGTTCAACTCCTGGTAGAGCTGCCGCGCTCTCGAGAGCCAAGGCTTCGCCTTGGAGCAGGACCCCCAGATGTCCTTGTAACAGAGCCCGAAATTCCAGCAGGCTTCGGCGAGGGCGGCCTGGCCGGTCTTGGGGTCGGGCAGCGTGGCGATCATGCGTTCACCGTCGCGCACGGCTCTGCCGAACGCCGCTTCGGCGCCTTTTGGGTCGCCAGCCTTGGCCATGGCGAAGGCCATTCTCCACTCGACGGACACCAGGCCGCTGGCGGCGCGAGCATCGTGCGGGTCTCTTGCGGCCATCCCGGCGCGGAGTTCTTCCGCCTCCCGGTATTTCCCGACCGCCTCCGCCGGCCGGTTCAGTTTCGTCAGGATCAGCGCCCAATCGGCGTAACTGTAGGAGAGGTCCAACCTGGCGCGTCCGCTGTCCGGCTCGCGCCGCACGCGGTCCTCGTCGATTGCGGCGGCCGCACGGTATTCGGTAAGAGCCTCGTCGAGAGCGCCTGCCTGGATCAGCAGCCCGCCCAGCGATCTGTGATCGAGAGAGAGGTTCGCCGGATCGGATTCGCTGCCGTGCGAAAGGGCGCGACGACGATACACGATCGCCTCGGCGTAGCGCCCCAGCCTGGTCAGGCTGCTGCCCATATAGAATTCCGCATTGTGCAGGTCGATCAACAGCGCCCGATCGTCCGGCCTCTCCGCCCTTAGCGTCTCGACGATCGCGAGGGAGGCCTCCGCGTGGCGGAGGAGATCGGAGGGCTCGCCGCCGATGGCGACAAACTCGCGATGGGTGGCGGCGAGATCGCGCCGCAACTCAACCGAGCGCGGGCTGGAGCGAAGCGCATTTTCCAAGAGCCCCTGCGCTTTGCGAAGGCTCTCCCGCGCGGCGTCGGGCTGGCCAAGGTTCGAAACTCCGTGCACTCCCTGCAACGTCGCCACCCGGCGGTAGGCACTGGCGAGGTCCCTCTGCAACGCCGGGCTGGAGGTGGATTCTTTGGAAAGGGCGTCCAGATAGTCGAGGCTTTTGCGCAACAGGAATTCGCGCGCTTTGGTGGAGCCGGCGAGGTCCTGGATCTGGTCGTGGACGTCATACATCAACGAGGCGGCGGCGCGGCGCGCGAGGTCGAAGCGCCGCTCGGCTACCTCGCCTTCGAGGCGCGCCACCCGCGCCTCGCGCAGGGCGACGGCCAATGCGATGGCCAGCGACAGCGCGACCGCGGCCGAAGTGAACACCAGTGTCTTGTTCCGCCTTGCGAACTTGAGAGCTCGATATTGGAACGAGGACGCGCGGGCGGAGACGGGACGGCCTTCGAGGTGACGGCGGATGTCCTCGGCAAAAGCCTCGGCGTGGGAATAGCGGCGCGCCGGATCCTTGTCCATCGCCTTGAGAACGATGTTGTCGAGGTCGCCGGAGAGCTCGCGCGCGGATACGCCGCCGGCCGCGGCGACGGTGCTGGGCCGCGCCACATCCCGCGCGCAGACGACACGCTCGATCTCCTGCGGAGTCCGGGTGTCGAAGCGGTGGGGCCGGACGCCGGTGAGGAGCTCGTACAGGACGGCGCCGAGCGAGTAGATATCGGTGGCGGTATTGATGGGCTCTCCGCGCACCTGCTCCGGGCTGGCATAGTCCGGCGTCAGCGCACGGGCGCCGGCCAGAGTCAGAGGAGCGGCTTCCAGACCGGGTTGCGGCGAGAGGATGCGCGCGATGCCGAAATCCAACAGCTTGGGAACGCCGTCTTCGGTGATGAAGATGTTGGAGGGCTTCAGGTCGCGGTGCACCACCAGGTTGGCATGGGCGTGCGCCACGGCGCGGCAGACACAGAGAAACAAGCCCAGGCGGTCTCTCAAAGAAGCGCTGCGCGCGGCGCAGTGGTCGGTAATGGGCGAGCCCTGGACCCATTCCATAACCAGGTAGGGCCGTCCATCGGCGGTGGTGCCGCCATCCAGCAGACGCGCGATGTTGGGGTGGTTCAGCAGCGCGAGCGCCTGCCTTTCCTGCCGGAAGCGCTCGAGCAAGCACTCCGTTTCGCTTTCCGCTTTTACGAGCTTCAGCGCCACCTGGAGGCGGTAATCGTCCTCGCGGACGGCGCGGTACACCGTTCCCATACCGCCCTGGCCGGCCTGTTCCAGCAGCAGATACGGCCCGATCTTCGCGCCCGGCGGCTTCGGCGCGGAGGCCGAAGGCGGCTCGAGGAAGCTGCCGGAGCGATCCAGGGCCGCGAGCAGACGCTCCACCTCCTCGCGAAGCTCGATGTCTTCGCCGCAGATCTCGCACAAAAAATCCGCGCGGGCGGCCCGATCCTTTCCGGCGGCGCCGTGCAGGGCTTCGCGAACCTGGCGCCAACGTTCGGGGGTCATCTGCCGGCCTGGGGCACGCGATCGGTCTGATTGAGCCGGTCGAAGAGCCATGCTTTGGCGGTGATCCAATCGCGCTCGACGGTGGCGGTGGAGATGCGCAGCGCCTCAGCGGTTTCGGCGATGGTGAGGCCGGCGAAGAAACGCAGCTCCACGACGTCCGCCTGGGCGGAGTCGAGCTGCGCCAGAGCCTCGAGGGACTGGTCGAGCGCGATGATATCGACGTCGTGGCGCGCCGGAGCCGCCACGTCCGTAAGCGTCAGCCGGTGCGCGCGGCCGCCGCGCTTGTCCGCCAGCCGGGCGCGGGCGTGGTCCAGCAGAATGCGACGAATCAGCCGCGCCGAGACCGCGAAGAAGTGAGCGCGGTCGCGCCATTCGACGCGGTTCTGGTCGATGAGGCGCAGATACGCTTCGTGTACCAGCGCGGTGCTCTGCAGGGTCTGGGGATGAGCTTCGAGGTTCAGGTGGCGGCGGGCAATGCCGCGCAGCTCCTCGTACACCAGGGGCATCAGCCGGTCGAGCGCGCCGCGATCGCCCTTGCTCCAGTCGATCAACAGCTCCGTGACACCCGCTGAGGGCATACCCTATTTTCCTCGGGGCAGGCCGGAAACCCGCCCCACGCTTCGAGTGGATGTGCGGAAACGTACAGTTCGGCGTTGGCGCTGTGATCAAGTTTTTCGGCGCGCTGCGCGTATGGGCAGGGACGGAGGGGTTATGCAAGACTATCCAGCGGCAGTGCGGCGCATCGTGTTGGTTTGGCTCATCGCATTGCCGCTGTCAGGCGCGGGCAGGGTGGACGAGTTTTTGGGAGTCAAGACCTGGAGCGGCAGCGTGACCATCACGGGAAGCGGATCGGGAAGCACCCAGGCGGGAGGCTTTTCGGATGTCTGGCAGTTCGGGATCACGACGAAGATCACGTTCACGCTGGATACGTATAACGGGCTGATTCAGGGATGGCAGGGCAGCTATAGCGGGACCACCAAGATCGATGCGTCCGACAAGACGAATCTTGGCAGTTGCGTGCAGACGGCGACCCAGACGTACAACGGCCCGATTCCCGTGAACCAGCCGTTTACGATGCGGCTGCAGGGCGACAATCAGTACCTGTTCTATCCGGCCGGATACCAGGTGCAGGGGGCGACCAGCACGATCACGCTGGATTGCGCCGGAAGTACGGGCGGGACGGGACCGGCGAGTTTTTCTCCTGTTTTGGGAGTGGGCGACCTGATCCAGAACCTGCCGGCAAGCGGCTTCGCCCTCAAGGGTTCGGCTACCGAGAAAATGAACTCGCCGATGCAGCCGTTCTCCCTCCCGTTCGGCGGGACGGCCGCGGTAATCGACGTCACCGTGAGCTGGGACATCGAGCCCGGCGCGAACACACCGCCGGAACTGGTTATTTTGAAGACCTCGGACTTGCAGAACTGGAGGCCGACTGCCGCCAATGGCGGAGGCGCGGGCCAGCAGCTTTCTGTCACGGCAAAGCTGCAGGCACAGGGAGGCGGCTCGACCACTGTGGTGGCCGCGTATTTCACGTGGGAGTTGACCAAATCCTCGAAGGAGCCCGGCTACGCGATGAACGCCCCGGTCAATAATCCGGGCCAGGATTTCGACCTGAAGCTGGCAGGCTCCGACCTCATCATCACCGATCCCAACGCGCAGAAGGCCCAGACCAAGCCGGGAGAGTACACGCAAACCAGCGTCACGGTGACGCCATACGATTGGGGCGCCTTCGGCACCATCAAAGTGACGGCATACCTGCCCGACGGCAGCACTTTGGTGGGACACCTTGACGGCGACACCGCGCAGGAAGATGTCCGGCTTCCGCTGCGAGGGGAACAGAGCCTGATCGCCGATGTGTGGAAGCAGAACCACGGCGTGGCCGGCCTGGCCGACATCACGGACACGGAAGGCGATCCCGCGGGGGACGGCCATCCCGGCGACGGACTGAGTCTTTATGAGGAGTACCGCGGCTTCATCATCGGGGGCCAGCACGTGGAAGGGAATCCGAAGAAGAAGGACTTCTTCGTGTGGAACACCGCGGGCGCCTTTTTTCTGGGAGGCATTCGATTGTTTCAGAACCTCAGCGGGCTGGAAGTCCATTACCAGTTTCGGGACGGAGAACTCGCTGCCGACCGGGTTATCAACCGGAATCACGGCGAGGGAGCGCACAACGTGGACCAGCACGCCGTGATCGTCAAGGCCATTGCGGCCAACTCGGCCATTGCCGAAGCGATTGGCGGTCCCGGGCCCCCGGGAAAGGTCAGCATGGTCGTGGTGCCCAAGATTCTGCCCGGCGTGAACCCCGATATTGCCTACAACCAGTCGACGCTGGCGCACGAGCTGCTGCACGCGTGCAACGTCTATCACCATGGCGATGCGGGAACTCCGACCACCTTCATCACGCGCCAGGCGGACGGGCGCATGCTCTCCTCTGCAACGAACAACGGCGGGGGCGGCTCGGTTCAGGTGCTCACCGAACAGAATGTGTCGGCGGCTCCTCTGTTCCCGATCGGGATCCCCGTGAAGGTGATCGTCGGGGTGGCCAACGATCCCCATACCGGGGACGACAACTGTGTGATGCGGTATGACGACGCTAACGGCCATCTCTCGAAGACCAGCAGCAGCGTTCTTTATTACACGCCCGGGGAATCCGCCGGGTTCAGCATTTGCACGTCCGGCGCGGGGACCGGAATCAACGGTCCCGACTGGCAGCCGCAACCGCGCTACGGCGACGCGGCTCCGGGACGCGGCAATTGCACGGCACAGATTCTGGTCAACGACGGCGTTGCGCCGCCCGCGAGGTGAGCCGATGAGATGGCGATGGATGGTTCCGATCTTTCTTGCGGGTTCGAGCCTGGGGGCGCAGACGGCGTCCGGGCCGGAGATCATGCTGGACGTCAACGGGCAGAGCGATGCCGTGGTGTCGCGCGGTTGGCCGCTGCTGATTCGCGCTCTCCTCATTTCGGCGGACGGCCAGCCGGTGAGTATCGCGGTGAAGGGCGGCACCTGGACGCAGGCACTGAGCCTGACGGTTAGCACGAGCGGCGGCGCGCAGAAATGGCCGGTGCAGTTGGTCCAGCCGGCTGCGTCCGCAGTGAGCCTGTCCAATCTCGATACGGCGGAGGCGGTCTGGCTCGCCGCTCCGTCGGATAGCGCGGCGATTCCCGAAGGGGTGTACAGCGTCTCGGTGACTCTGGACACGAGCTCCAGCGCCGCCTCTGGCGCGTGGACGGGCAGCGTCGCGGGCAGCGCCGCGGTCACGATCCAGAGCGAGCCGTCTTCGCTCTCCACAGAGGACGAAGCTTCCAAGTACCTGGCGTTCGCGGCCTACGCGCGGCTCAAGGGCGACTCGGCGGGCGTCGGTTCCGCTCTCGATACTCTGATCGCGCACCAGCCGACGGTTCTCGAAGCCTACCGGGAGAAGGCCGACCTGCTGGCAGCCAGCGGGGATTACGCGGGTGCACTGGCGCTCTACGAGGACACGATTTCGCGATACCTGGCGTCCCACCCTGGTCCCACCGAGCCGCTGGGGCCGCTCACCCGGCCGGTCAGCGCAATGGCGATGAAGGTCGCCCAGCAGCAGTCGCCGGGCGACGCAACGGTCACCAACGTCGCGCCGGGACGTACCGATACGGTATTCGCGCCGGATTCCATCGTGTCGGCATACGGTGCGGGGCTAGCCACTTCGAACGCGGTGGCGACCGGTTCGCCCGCCTCCGCGCTCGCGGGAACCTCGGTGACGATTACCGATTCCGGGGGCGCCGCCGCGCCGGCCCTGCTGTTTTCGGTGTCGCCCACGCAGGTGAATTACGCCGCGCCTGCATCGCTGAAACTCGGCGCCGCCACGGTGACGATCACGAGCGGCGACGGTTCCACGCATACCGGATCGGTGACCATAGCCGACGTGCAGCCGGCGGTCTTCACGCTGAACAGCGCGGGCCTAATTGCGGGCAGCATCGTACGGGTCACGGCGGGCGGCCAGGTCTCCGAGAGCGTCTATGCCGTGGATGCGGGGAACAATGTGGTTGCCCTTCCGGTGGATGTCTCCAAGGACCAGGTGTACCTGGTCCTGTATGCCACCGGCATTCGGCGGGCGGCGCAGAGCGAAGTCAAGGTGTCGATCGGCGGAACGGATGGTGCGGTGGCATACGCGGGACCGCAGGGCTTTTACACCGGGCTCGACCAGGTGAACGTGCAGTTGCCAGCCTCCCTGGCGGGCCGCGGGGATGTGGTGGTGGCGCTGTCGGTCCGCGGCGGACAGGCCAACCCGGCGCACGTCAGCATCAAGTAAGAGCGTCACCATACCCGTGGTGCGGCGTATTAGCTGATATGAAGCACGCACTCCGCGCCACATGCACGTGGCGGCTTTTTGAAGTTCTCGGCGTGGAACCTCAAGTCGGCCGGACTTCCGCTTTCCGGCGGGGGAGGTGTGATGCTGCTGGTGGTGGCGGCGCCGGGGTGTTGGGCGCCGGCGAGGCGGGCGTCGCGGATCGATCCGATGGCGGCGCTGAGGAATGACTAGCGCCGGGCGGAGGTGGGTGGCTTGCCCAGCAACCGCAGGCGCGCTACGCGCGCGGGCAGGCCAGGAGGCCTACCCCACAAAAAACCATATTATGGTCGAATGCCAGAATCCGCAGCCAATACCGTCGTAGTCATCGAACTCCCAACAGGGGGCAAACTGGTCGCTTCACCGAGCCTGCAAAGGCAGCCGGCCGAGTGTTCGGCAGCCGCAAACCTGCAAGCGCAAATTGCACCGTGGCTCGCGTCCATGTCCTGCCAATTCGTGATCCTCAAGCTGATGAAGCCGCTGATCGAAATTGTCAAGGGACTCCCGACTCCGCCAGCGCACACCGTGGCGGAGTTCGTCCAGACGGCCGAGGAGCTTGTGCCGTGCATGATGGCGCCCACGCCAGTGTCCGTGCGGCCCTTTGTACGCGAGCTGGTTTGCCTGGTGATCCGGAACTTGAAATGCTTGCAGCACAACCTGCAGGTGATTGCGAAACTGGCAGGCGCGGATCCCAGCGCAGTGAGCGCTTCGGACGTTCAGAGCGTACTGGATTCTTACCGGCCGATCGTGGGCCTGCTGGAGCTTGCAGGCGGCATTTTCGGAATCGCGGGGATAACAGCTCCACAAGCACCACAGCTTGCCAAGGGGACGGATGCGGCCGCGCTGACTGCGGATCAGGCTACGATTACGGACTTCATCGCAGTGCTGCAGGTCACGGCCGATGCGCTGGGCGGATGCGTTACCTGAAGGCGATGCCCCACTGATCGAAGAGAAACGCCATCACGTCCGCCTCCTGGGCGATCTGCTCGCTGAGGGCCGTGCCAATGCCGTGACCCGCTTCGCTCGTGGTCCGGAGAAGCACCAGCCGCTTCGTTCCGCTGGCCTGGAGGCGCGCGGTCATCTTGCGCGAATGCGAGGGGTCCACGCGCGGATCGTTGGCGCCGGTAAGGAAGAGGATGGCGGGATACTGCGCGCCGTCCTGAACGCGATGATAGGGCGAGTAGGCGTAGAGCGCGCGGAACTGCTCCGGCTCCTTGACCGTGCCGAACTCGGTCACATTGAACGCGCCGTTGGGCTGCAATTCCACGCGCAACATGTCGTAGATGCCGACGTGCGACACGACGGCGCGGAACAACTCCGGGTGCTGAGTCAGGGCGGCGCCCATCAACAGGCCGCCGTTGCTGCCGCCCTCGATGGCGAGGCGCGCCGGCGTGGTGTAGCGGCGATCGATCAGCCAGTGGGCCGCGGCGGCAAAATCGTCGAACACGTTCTGCTTGCGGGTGAGCATCCCGGCGCGATGCCAGGCCTCGCCGTATTCGCCGCCGCCGCGCAGGTTGGCGATTACGTAGACCACGCCGCGATCGAGATAGGGCCGCATTCCCACGTCGTAAAAGGGCCCCAAGCTGATTCCGTAGCCGCCGTACGCGTAGAGCAGCACGGGATTGTTTCCGTCCAGCTTCGTCCCTTTGCGGCGGATGATGTTGAGCGGAACTTTGGCGCCGTCACGGGAAGCCGCAAACTCGCGCACCACTTCGGCGTCGCTGAAATCGGCCGCGCCGGTTTCGCGCAGCGCGGTAGGGGTGAGAGTCTTCGACGCGGGATCGTAGCGTTGCCAGGCGGGCGGCGACAAATAGGTCGTGATACGCAACAGCAGCTTGTCGCCGCCCGCGGGCGCCATTCCGGCTACGCCAGCGACGGGCGGCAGCGGCAGCACGTCCGCCGGACCGCCTTCGGCACGGAAGACCCGCACCTGTGAAGGGCCGCCGGCCTGATCGAGCACGTAGATCCGCCGCCCGGCGGCCACGATGCCCCGGATGGCCAGCTTGCCCTCCGGCACGAACACCTTGGCGTCCTCCAGGCGCGGATTCGTCAAGGCCATCCGCAGCACTTTGCCCATGGGCGCGTTGTGCCGCGAAAGCAGGTAGAGATCGCCAGCGGAGCCGAATTCGATCTCCGAGATCTCGTCGGCGAAGCGCGCGATTTGGATCCATTCCCCCGATGGCGTCCGCAGATAATGGGCGAAGTCACCGCCATCGCCGTTGGCCATACGCGCGGCCACGTAGCGGCCGTCTTCGGAGGTGAGCAGGCTGATCTCCGCGATGCGCGGAAAATCCTTGCCGAGGGCGTAGGTGTCGGCTTCGGTTTTGGCGCCCAGCGTGTGAAAGTACACCTGCTGGTAGAAATCCAGATCGGCTGGAGGGCGCTCTCCGGCGCGCGGATAGCGCGTGTACCAGAAGCCCGAGCCATCGGCGTTCCAAGCCAGGCTGCCGCCGGCGGTGCCGCCGTTGACGCGCGGGACGAGGTCGCCGGTTTCCTGGCCCGTGGCGGCATCGTACACGTGGACGTCGCCGCTCTCGCTCCCGCCTTTGGACATGGAGACCGCCACGCGCTTGCCGTCGAGAGAGGGCACGTAGAAGTCGATGCCGGTCCCGCCTTTGGCATCGAAGGCATTGGGGTCCACGATGGTGCGCTCGTCGACTGGTTGGTCAGTCGAGCGAATCCACACCAGCATCGGCTGCTCCTTGGGCGGCTGCCGCTTCATAGCGAACCAGCCGCCGCCGCTCCACCGCAGGCTGTAATAGACGGCCGAGGTTCGGTCGACCAGCTTGCGGATCTGCTCGTAGCAGGCCGCGCGCTGGCTCAAACCGTCCAGATACCTGCGGGCGTAGGCATTCTGCGCGTCGCTCCACGCCTTTACCTCCGGGTTGGAGAAGTCCTCCAGCCAGCGGTAATCATCGGTCACGCGGACCCCGTGATAGATATCCGTGACGGGCCGTTTGGGCGTCGCGGGCGGTTGTGCGGCCAGGATTGACGCGGCGGCGAGGAGGAGGGCGATCCGCGGGGTGTGCATGATGCGACCATACTACCCCGGGCAGCACCAGGGCAAGAACACTTCTCATGGATCACCCTTCAACGGATATCGAGCGTCACCGTATTGGCATCCCAGCCATCGACATTGACGGCGATATCGACTTTCCCCGCTCCGGCCAGAGCGCGTGGTAGCCGCAAGTTTACCTGATCCAGTCCATCCAAACTACCCTGCGGACCGGCGAAGACGACCTCTATTTCGCGATCCGCAATGTGGGCGGTGGCCCGGCTCCCGGTTTTGCCCCGCATGCCGGTGCCGAACAACAGCAGAAAGACCTGGTCGCCCTCCGTGCCGAGATCGATCGGGCCGTTGATGGCTTCGTAGGTTTGGGCCCCGTTGGCTTTCACGCGTTGCAGAAGCGCCGCCGGGGTGGAGCCGTCCGCCGCGGTGAACAGGCTGGGCGCGACCGGTTCGATTTCCATAGGTGTGGCGGCGACCGCGCCGTCCGGCGTAGAGACAATCGCGATCGCCTTTCCGGCAGCGGCTCCGCGCGGGACCAGGTAATCGATCCCGTCGGCGTGAGTGCCGACGATCGCGGCACTGAGTTCGTCGCCTGCGCTGTCGAGGATGGTCAATTGTGGTTGCGAGGCCGTTGAAGTCAGGCCGCGGATGGCGCCGATCGATTCGGGCGCCACGGCTCCGGGAACCATGCCGGCGGCGGACAGGTTCACTAATGGCCCGGTCAGAGCCTGCATCCCGATGGCCGCGAGTGTGCCGAGCGTGGTCACCTGTGAAGCTGTCAGCAGGCCACGGCGGCCGATATCGTTGGCAGTCCGGATAAACTGCGCCAGCATCAAGATCGCCTGTCCCGGCGGATCGGCGCGGTCAGCCGCGGCGATGGCCTGATTCACCATCGACGTGAGGCTGTCTCGCGTGGGGCCTGGCGCCAGATACAAATTGACATAGTCCAGTAATCCGGAAGGCGGGGTGGCGATCTGCTGGCTGTTGTCGGCCGTGTTGAGGATCGGATCGAGCAGGTGCGACGCGACCTGCACCTTTCCCGTATCGAAGCCGGTCAGAGCGGTAACCGATGGGACCAGAGGAGTCCCGGCAAGAGGCGGAATCACCATGTTTTCCACCAGCGCCGTTTTCCCATCCGGCGTGAAGACCACCGGTCCATGCGGCGCCAGGACGGGCGGGCCGGAAGGTCCGAGCGGAAAAGCGGGTCCGAAGAAGGGGAAGGGAAGGGCCTTCACGGAGAACCTGGACGGATTGTCCGATGCGAGACCCGTCAGTAGTTCACCGCCGCCCAGATCGAGGTTATTCACGAGTAGGGCGGAATTGCCGTCCGGAGAGATGGCCGAATAGTACGGGCCTCCCATCACGCCGTTGGTCTCGGTGAGGGTCGTCGCATCCAGCGCGCCCCGGCGTACCGGTCCCAGAATCCGGATCTGGTCGTAGGCTACGGCCTGGCCATTCGCATCGAACGACCGAATGATCGAAACCGGCGCCACCACGAATCTTCCATCCAGCGTCAATTTGGCGTCGCGGACAGGCGGGAGCACGTCGGTGACATCGGGTGGAAGCGAAAGACTGGACGTCGCGATCACCCTTGGCGGTCCGCCACCGGGCTGGATGCCTTGCACGATGTATTGATTGGACCTCAGGACACCGGTCGAGCGATCGTTCGTGTCGTTCAATAACAGCGTGCCCCCATCCAGGCTCAGCGAGATATTGCCCTGGCTG
>DATJYJ010000127.1:0-4575 GCA_035578025.1 Verrucomicrobiia bacterium | reverse complement strand
GAATTCGAAACCACCAAATACCTCACCGGCATTCTCGAAAAAGAAGGCTTTAAAATCGAGCGCGGCTTCGCCGGCATCCCCACCGCCTGGGTCGCGAGCTGGGGCTCCGGGAAGCCGGTGATCTCGCTCGGCAGCGACATCGACGACATCCCGCAAGCCTCGCAAAAGCCCGGTGTCGCCTACCACGATCCGCTGATCGAGGGCGCGCCAGGCCACGGCGAAGGCCACAACTCCGGCGTCCCGCTCAATATCACCGCCGCTCTTGCCGTCAAGAAACTGATGGAGCGCGAGCACCTGCCCGGCACGATCCGCCTCTGGCCGGGCGTCGCCGAGGAACTTGTCGGCACCAAGGCCTACTACGTCCGCGCCGGCATGTTCAAGGACGTCGATGTCTGCCTGTTCACGCACGTCGCTGCCAACATGGGCGTCTCCTGGGGCGCGTCGCTGAACCAGAACGGACTGGTCAGCGTGGAGTACATGTTCAAGGGCGAAAGCGCCCACGCCGCCGGCGCACCCTGGCGGGGGCGCAGCGCGCTCGATGCTGTCGAGCTCATGGACGTCGGCTGGAACTTCCGCCGCGAGCATCTCCGCCTCGCCCAGCGCTCGCACTACGTGATCACCAACGGCGGCGACCAGCCCAATGTCGTGCCGCCAAACGCCGCCGTCTGGTATTACTTCCGCGAGGCCGACTATGACCACATCATGGATATGTGGCGCATTGGCGATAACATGGCCAAAGCCGCCTCGCTGATGACCGACACTACCTTCACCTCGCGCCTGCTCGGCAGCGCCTGGCCCGGCCACTTCAACCGCCCCATCGCCGAAGACATGTACGAGAACATCAAAAAGGTCGGCCTGCCCCAGTGGACCGAAGCCGATCAAACCTTGGCCAAGGCGCTCCAGAAAGAGCTCAAGCAGCGCGTTGTCGGCCTGCCGACGAAGGTCCAGGAGATGCGCCCACCGCGCACCGAAACCCCGAATGAGTTCGGCGGCGAAGGCCAGGGCGTCGGACCCACCGGCGGCGGCAGCGACGATATCGGCGACGTAAGCTGGAACGTTCCCACCGTCACCCTCCGCTTCCCGGCCAACATGCCCGGCGGCCCCGGACATAACTGGGCCAACGGAATCGCCATGGCCACCCCGATCGCCCACAAAGGCGTGGTCGCCGGCGCCAAGGTCCAGGCGATGACCATGCTCGATATCCTCCTCCACCCCGACCTGGTCAAGAACGCCTGGGATTACTTCAACAACGTGCAGACCAAGGAGATGAAATATAAGAGCTTCCTGCGCCCCGACGACAAGCCCGCCATCTGGCTCAACACGGAGACCATGGCCAAATACCGTCCGGCGATGCAGAAGATGTACTACGACCCGAGCAAGTACGACACGTACCTGGAGCAGCTCGGCATCCAGTATCCGACGGTGCGGTAACGCGGGCCTCCAGGCCCGCGAGCTCGTCTACAGCGCCTTGCTCATGCACACGAAGTGGCACGGCAGCTTCGTCGGAGAATCGTCCGGAAAAGCTTCCGTGCCTGTCTCCGCATACCCCAGCCCGCGATAGAACGGCGGCAGTTCCTCGCGCAGGTTGACCACCCGGATATCCATGACAGTGCACCCGTGCCCACGCGCATACTCCTCCGCCGCCGCGATCAACTGCTTCCCGATCCCGTTTCCCTGCCGCGCCGGATCCACGCTGAGCAGCCCGAAATACGCGCGTCCGCTCCGCAGTTCCAGGTACACGCACCCGCTCAAATCATCCGTCACCAGGAAGACGCCCTTGCCGTAGAACTGCCGCACCTGGCCCAGCGAGATCCGGTCGCCATCCACGAAGAAGCTCTCCGCCGGTTTGAACGCCGCGTTGATCACCCGCATCACTTCCGGCGCTTCGCTCAGCTCCGCCCGCCGCACCGTCATGGACGGGCCATCGCCTTGCCGACGATCTTCGGCACGCTCGCCGAGTCCGCAAACTCGAAACCCGAAAGATAGGCTAGCTTCAGGATCTTCACCATCTTCTCGAAATTGATCTTCTCCACCGTGTCGCTCACCTGGTGGTAGTCCGGATGAAAGCCCGTGAACCACCAGATGGCCGGGATATCGTGCTGCAAGAACGGGTACTGGTCGCTGCGGAACAGCACCTGGTTGTACGAATCGCGATCCCACTTGTAGGTCAGCTTGAGCCCCACCATCTCGTTGGCGCGCTCGACCACCGCCCGGTAATCCGGGCTGTAGTGCGTCCCGATCAGCCCTAGCTCGTTCGACGTGTCCGGCGAAATCTCCGTCTGCACGCGCGGATCCGCCGCCTCGTTGCGACCGATCATGTCGAAGTTGATCTGCGCCCGGGTCGTCTCCAGCGGACGCAGCGGATGTGACACGTAGTAGTACGCCCCGAGCAGCCCACGCTCCTCCGCCGCAAACACCACAAACAGCAGCGACCGCTTCGGCTTTACCGGGTTCGCCGCGAATGCCCGCGCCAGTTCCACCACCCCCACCGTCCCCGACCCGTTATCGTCGGCCCCGTGAAATATTCCCTGGGGACCGATCCCGTTGTGGTCGAAATGTCCGCTGAAGATGACCGTCTCACCGCGAAGCGCCGGATCGCTGCCCTCGATCAGTCCCGCCACGTTGTACGAGTTCGCCCGCCGCCGCTCGCTCAACACCTGCCTGAGCTCCACTCGCGCCTCGGGAATCGCAAACGACATCGGCGCCGGCCTGGTGTCGATCGCCGTCTGCACTTCCGCCGCTTTTTTCCCCGCCGCGCCAAACAGGTCCGCGCCCACCTTCGCCGACACCGTGAACGCCGGAATCGCCGGCCCACCCTCGACCAGCGCTTCGCTCGGAATCCGTGCCGACGCCGCCGTCATTGTGCGCCCGCGTTGTTCCGCCGGATGGTTCGGGTCCGGCATCGTGAGCATCGCAATCGCGCCGTGCCGCGCCGCGTTCAGGGCCTTGTAGGTCGCGTTCGCGTATCGTGTGTTGGCCCGGCCATTGAAAATCGAGCGGTCGTCGAACTCCTGCGGCTCGTGATTGAAGATCAGCACCACCTTGCCCCTGACGTCGATTCCCGCGTAATCGTCGTAGCCCAGGTCCGGCGCCGTGATCCCGTAGCCAGCGAATACCACCAGTCCCGCCACCGTCGAGTCGTTCGAAAAATTCCCGAGCGCCTCCGGCGCCCGGTAGGTCTCGCTCTTCCCGTGCCCCTCCACTACCAGTGACGTCTTCTCACGATCCGCCGTGTATTCGACAATAGGCACCGGCTGCAGATACGAATCGCCTACCAGCGGCTTCAGCCCAGACTTCGCGAACTCGCTCGCGATCCACTGGATCGCCACCTCGCTGCCGCGCTCCAGCGATCGCCGCCCTTCCAGCGCGTCCGACGATAGAAACGTCAGGTCCGCGCGCAGCCGCGCGCCCGAGATGGAATCGAACCCCATACCCACTCGCGACCGGCTTGGCGTCTGCGCGCACACAGCCGCCGCCGTCAGAAAAACCAGTACATTCCGCATTACCTCACTCCCGGCAACTTCGGCACGGTGGTATTTGCCATGCGCGAATCCGAAAATTCCGTGTGGTCGCCGGCATGCTTGCCGGGCGCCGGAAGCAGTCGCGCGGCCAGCGGCTTCTTCCACTTGTACGCCAGCGACGCCACGTCGCCCAGAATGCGCGCCACCTGCTCTTCGCTGATGTCGCCGGGCAACGGCACCGTGTCCAGCCCGCCCGCGCAAACCGCCGAGTACGCCAGCAGGGAATCGATGTTGAACGTGCCCTCCGCCCACCGCTTGGCCAACAGATTGTCCTCCAGCACCGGCACCATCAGCCCCGAGTAGCCTACGTGCTTCACCGGCGTCGATTGCACCGCGCGCGTGATCACGCCCGCGGCGGTCATGGTACCGCCCGCTCCGAACGGCGCGCCCGTGAAATTCTCGATTGCCCGCGCGATCGATACGTCACCCAGCGGCGCCGGCGTCGGATCGATCCCCGCATACGTCCAGCCACTCTTGGCGGCGATCCTCGCCGCCGCCGCTTCGGCCTGCAGCAGGTGCTTCGTCAGCGCTTGCGCCAGCTTGTCCTCCGCGGGACCGGCCTCGTGCACGGTGGCAAACACGTCCGTCACCACGTTGGCGCTCTCAAGCCCCACCGCGAACACTTTGCCTTCACTCTTGTGCCACGCCGCCGGATAGAACGGGCAGTACGGTTTCACCATGGCGCTGGTAGCGAAGTTCAGATTTCCGCCGCCGTTCGAGCTCTTCGCCTCCACCGCTTTCACCAGCCGCGCCGCCTCGCGAATCGCGCTCCAATGAATTCCGTTCTCCGCCGCGACCACGAGGCTCCCGTTGATGCGCATCGTCGCCAGCGCGTCAATCGCCAGGTCCACCACGGTGTGGCCTTCGTCGCCGTCCACCAGGATCGCGCCCATATTCGGCGTGAAGCCCAGTTTCGACGCCAGTTCGCCGTACTTCTTCAGCAGCGCCAGCGCATCCGCATGTTTCATTCCGCGTGTGTATTCGGCGAGCGGCTGCGGCACCAGCCGGATCGACTCCACCTCGAAGCCCGCCGCCTTGTATTCCTCGCGCGCCG
>DATJYJ010000126.1:0-8134 GCA_035578025.1 Verrucomicrobiia bacterium | reverse complement strand
AACGAGAAGCTGGACAATTTGCTGCAGGAAGTGATCCAGAGCGAGGACCTCCTGCGCCAGGCCGGAGCCGAAGCCGGCGTTCGCGTCGGCGAGGAGAAGGAGAGCTGATATGCCCGCCGAACCCAAGCAGCAGACGACGGTAGCTCAGCCTGCGGCCGAAGCCGAAAATGTCGTGGAGACCCGCAGCCTTCTCGATCGAATCGCCGAAGAAGGCCGAATCGGGCAGAGCGTGGAAGAACGGACCAGCGGCAAACAATGGCTCAAGGACATGGTCCAGGACGTCATGACCGGCCAGATGACTGTGTCCAAAGACACGGAGGCTATGATCAACGGCCGCATCGCCGAGTTGGATGCCCTGATATCGCGGCAGTTGAACGAGGTCATGCACGCCGAGCCGCTGCAGAAGCTGGAAGGCTCGTGGCGCGGCCTGCACTATTTCGTACAGCAGACCGAAACCTCTAGCAGCCTGAAAATCAAGCTCCTCAACATCAGCAAGCTCGACCTGTTTAAGGATCTCGACAAGGCCGTCGAGTTCGACCAGAGCCAGACCTTCAAAAAGATCTACGAAGAGGAGTACGGCACCCTGGGAGGCAGCCCCTTCGGCGCGCTCGTCGGAGACTACGAGTTTGGCCGCCATCCCCAGGACATCGCCCTGCTGGAAAAGATGTCCGGGGTGGCTTCGACCTCGCACGCGCCGTTCATCGCCGCGGCCACGCCGGCCATGTTCAACTTCGAGAACTTCACCGAGCTGGCTGGACCCCGCGACCTCGAAAAGATCTTCGACAACGAGGCCTACCTGAAGTGGAACATGTTCCGCAAGAGCGACGACTCGCGCTACGTCGGCCTGTGCATGCCCCACGTCCTCATGCGCCTGCCGTACGGCAAGGACACCACCCCGGTGGAAGAGTTCGACTACGAGGAAGGCGTGGATGGCAAGGATCACTCGAAGTACCTGTGGGGTAACGCAGCCTACGCCTTCGCGGCGCGCCTGACCGACGCCTTCGCCCGCCACGAATGGTGCGCGGCCATCCGCGGAGTCGAAGGCGGAGGATTGGTCGAAGGACTTCCCGCCCACACCTTCATCACCGACGATGGCGACGTCGCCACCAAGTGCCCCACCGAGATCGCCATCACCGACCGCCGCGAAAATGAGCTCGCCAAACTGGGCTTCATTCCGCTCTGCTACTACAAAGGCACGGATACCGCCGTGTTCATGGGTGCGCAATCCGCTCAGAAGCCGCAGCTCTACCTGGATGCGGACGCCAATGCCAACTCCCGCCTCTCCACCCAGCTCCAGTACATTCTGGCGTGCTCGCGGTTTGCTCACTTCCTGAAGGTCATGATGCGCGACAAAATCGGCAGCTTCATGTCGCGCGATCAATGCGAGGCCTTCCTCAACAAGTGGATCTCCCATTACGTCCTCCTGGACGACATGGCGGACCAGGATCTCAAGGCGAAGTTCCCGTTGCGCGAAGCCCGGATCGAAGTTACCGAGATTGCGGGCAAGCCGGGAGCTTATAACGCCATCGCTTTTCTACGCCCGCATTTCCAGCTCGAAGAACTGGCCGTTTCCTTGCGGCTGGTGGCCAAGTTACCGGCAGCCAAGGGCTGACGCGGGAGTTACATCCAACCGGGTTCTCTTCGCAACGTGCGTTGCGGAGGCGCATGGTGCTCTCGGCCTGACTTTCGGGCCAGGGCTGTTATCAATCGAGCTTGAAGAGGAGATTTCGTAATGGCTTTCAATAGCTTCGTCAACTTCGGTGATATCAAAGGCGAATCCACCGACAAAGACCATAAGGACTGGGTGATGATCACCAGCTTCCACCATGAAGTCACCCAGCCGGCATCGGTCACCCAGAAAACCGCGGGCGGCCGCACGGCGGAGGCCGTGCAGCATTCCGAATTCGTCATCGAAAAACTTACCGATGCCGCCACGCCCAAGCTCTACGAGGCCGCCTGCAAAGGCACGCACATCCCCGAGGTGACCATCGAGTGCTGGCGCGCCGGCGGCGATCCGCTGAAATACTACGAGGTCAAGCTCAAGGAGGTCCTGATCAGCGGCGTAGTGGCCAACGGCAACCCGGGCGGCAATACAGGATTCCCGTCGGAAACCGTCAAGATGACTTACGGCGCCATCCAGTGGACTTACACCAAACAGAAACCCGACGGCACCGCCGGAGGCAATGTCGCCGCCAAGTGGTCTCTGAGCCAGGGCGCCGCCGCGTAGCTCCCCGCCAGGCAGGTTCATCATGCCCACGGCATCGTTGTACGCCGACGATTTCTTTGGACCGGTCTCTCCCGGCCAACCTGCAGGGAGTGATCTGCGCTGGACGGCCGAGTGGGACCGGATCAAAGAAGCCCGGCGGAGCGACGACGACCTCGAACCCGGCAAGTGGGCCAAGAAGGACCGGAAAACCGCGGACTGGCGGCTCGTCGAGGAACTTACCTCCGTCATGCTCCGCGAGCGCACCAAGGATCTTCAGCTCGCCTTGTGGCTGACCGAGGCCGGCTTGAAGCTGCACGGTTTTCCCGGTCTTCGCGACGGCCTGCGGCTCACCCGTGAGCTGATGGTTCGCTACTGGGATCGGGGGCTCTTTCCTCCGATGGAGGACGGACCCGAAGATCGCGCCGGGCCCTTTGAATGGCTCGACAGCAAACTCGTCGACTCCATCAAGGCCATCCCCATCACCGCCCGCCAGGACAGCGGGCCGGACTACAGCCTGATCGACCTCCAGGACGCGCGCCGCACAGGCTCGGAGGCGAGCTGCCTCGACGCCGACGGCGAAATCGATACGGTCAAGAAGAAAACCTACGACGCCGCCCTGGCGCAGGGCCACATCTCGCAGGAAATGTTCGATAACGCCGTCTCCGGGACTAAACGAGCCGCCTGTGAGGACCTGTACCAGGACTTTCAGCAAACCTGCGATGAGTTCAAGGCCCTGGAGAAGGTGGTGGACGAAAAGTTCGGCGACGTCGCGCCGAATCTCTCGGGCTGCCGAAACGCCCTCAACGAGATTCGCGAGGAGATCCTGGCCATCCTGGAGAAGAAGCGCCGCGAGGAGCCGGATCCGGTCGGTGCCGATCTAGGTGCTCCGGGCGCCGCTTTGGGCCAATTGACCAATCCGGTAACCATCCGGTTTCCGCTTCTGTTTACGGAAACATTGGACGCAGGAGGCGGTGTGAGTGCATCGTGGCAGGAGGCCGAAGCGCTGATCCGTTCGGGCCAGGTGGACCGCGGCCTCGCCCAGATGGTGCAGGTGTCGGCCAAAGAAACCAGCGGAAGAAACCGTTTTCAGCGCAAGTTACTATTGGCGGAGGTTTGTCTGGCCACAAAGCGCGAACGCCTCGCGCGATCGATTCTCGAGGAGCTCGCCGAACAGATTGACAAGTTACAGTTGGAGGCGTGGGAATCCTCCGAGCTGATCGCCGGCGTGTGGAGCCGGCTCTATAAGTTGTACAAACAAGCCAACGACGATCGGGCAGGTAAGTTGTACGAACGGCTGTGCCGCCTGGATCCCTGGCAGGCCCTGAGCTGCGGAGAGTAACGGGCGATGGCGAACGGTTACCAGCAGGAAGGCGTCGGGCTGTCGTTCCTGGATCGTCTCATCGACGATCAGCCAGGAGTCCAGCGCGAGATCCCCCCGACCGCCTGGGAACGCGTGCGCCAGCTCCAGGCAGCCCTTTGCCGCGACCTGACCGCTCTCCTCAACACGCGGCGGGCCGAGCATGATTTCGATGCGTCCTACGAGGCCGCCACCAACTCCCTGCTGAGTTTTGGAATCGCCGACTTCACCTCCTTCAACCTGAAAAGCGCCGCCGAGCAGGAGCTGGTGCGCCTCTCCATCGAGCGCGCGGTTCGCGAGTTTGAACCGAGGCTGGCGGGCGTGGAAGTTACCGTGGAGGAGCCCGATCCCGCCCGGCCCGAATTGCGGTTTCAGATCTCCGCCTTGTTGCGCACCGAACCTGCCGCGCAGCCGGTGCTTTTCGACGCCACCTTGCGGCGCGAGTCGCGGCGCATCTCCGTCTCCGGAGGAAGCTCATGAGAGACGAGCTGCTGCCCTACTACGAGCGGGAGCTGAAGTTCATTCGCCAGATGGCGGGCGAATTCGCCGCCAAATACCCGAAGGTGGCCGGCCGCCTGCTCTTGCAGCCAGGGACGTGTGAGGATCCCCACGTCGAACGCTTGATTGAAGCGTTCGCTCTCATTGCCGGACGCGTGCATCACAAACTCGATGACGAATTCCCGGAGATCACCGAAGCTCTCCTGGATGTGCTCTATCCGCACTACCTGAGACCCGTGCCGCCGCAGGGCATCGTTCAGTTTCAGCTCGATCCTTCGCAGAGCGCGCCCGCTTCCACCAAGGTGCCGGTCGGTCTTCCCATCCACACCACGCCGGAGCGCGGCCATGTCTGCTCGTTCCGGACGTGCTATCCGGTAACCCTGTGGCCGCTGCGCGTCACCGGCGCCTCCGTGTCGCCCGTGAACCGGTTCGCCGCTCCCGGCATGCCGGCGGATGCGGCCGCCGTCATCCGGATCGGCATCGAATGCCTCGGCGGCCTGCGCCTCGAACAACTGCCGCTCGATTCCATCCGGTTTTACCTCAACGGCGAGAGCGCGGCCGTCCACACCCTCTACGAGTTCCTGTTTCTCGACGCGTTGCGCGTCGCCGTGCGCGCCTTGCCCGCGCGAGAGGGGACCGCCCAGGCCATCCTGCCCGCCGGCAGTCTCCAGCAGGTGGGCTTCACTACCGCCGAAGGAATCCTGCCGTATTCCGACCGCAGCTTCCTGGGATATCGCCTGCTGCAGGAGTATTTCACTTTCCCCGAAAAGTTCCTCTTCGTGGACGTCAAGGGATTCCAGCGCCTGCCCAAGGCCGGCTTCGGCACGGCGTTCGAAATCCTGATCTACCTCAAGCAGCCCGACCAGCCGCATCGATTGGTCGCCCTGGAACAGAGCGTCGGCATCGAGACCTTCCAGCTCGGCTGCACTCCCATGGTGAACCTGTTCGAGCGCATCGCCGAACCGGTCCGCATCACGCAAACCAAATCCGAGTACCTCATCATCCCCGACCAGCACCAGCAGTTGGCCACGGAAGTCTATTCGGTGGACCGCGTGATCTCGGCGAACTATCTCGACGAGATCCAAACCTACGAGCCGTTCTATTCTCTTCGCCACGGCACGCCGGAAGAAGCTCACAGGCACTTTTGGTACACCCACCGGAGGCCCTCCTTCCGCAAGAACGACCATGGTACGGATGTGTACCTCTCGCTGGTCGACCTGGATTTTAATCCCGCCCTGCCGCCGGTCGACATGCTCAGCCTGCGCGTCACCTGCACCAACCGCGACCAGGCATCGCGCCTCAACCTGTCCGGGGAATTCGGTGAGTTGCAGCCCGAAGGCGCCGCCCTGTTGCGCGCCCGGTGCCTTCGCAAGCCGACTCCCACGCTCAGGCCCCCCATGCGGCGGGGTCTCGAGTGGCGGCTGATCTCGCATCTTTCGCTGAACCACTTGTCCATCGTCGAAAAGGGCAAACAAGCCCTGCAGGAAATTCTGCGGCTGTACGACTTCTCCGACGATTCCGCCGTACGCAAGCAGATCGCGGGCATCGCCGGGGTCTCCAGCCGGTCCTGTATCAGCCGCGTAGCTTCCCCCACCGGCGTGACATTCTGCCGCGGAACCGACGTCACCATCGAATTCGACGAGGAGCAGTACGTGGGCACCGGCGTGTTTCTCCTGGCCTGCGTGCTGCACCGATTCCTGGGTTTGTACAGCGCCGTAAACTCGTTCAGCCGCGTGACCGCCAGAACGAGGAAAGGAGTCATCAAGCAGTGGCCGCCCCTTACCGGCGAACAGATCCTTCTTTAGAAGAAACCCTGTTCGATTCCGCGTACGATTTCGACTTCTTCCAGGCCGTGCGCCTGCTCGCGCGCATCCATACCGAGCGGAAGCCCGTGGGCGGCACGGCCAGGCCCGAAGAGGAATTCGTCCGGTTCGGCGCGCACATCTCGATGGCGTTCCCGCCCAGTGCCATCCACGAAATCACGCGGATACCCGACTCCGAGGATCCCGCCCGCATGGCGGTAGCGTTCCTGGGCCTCACCGGTATCCAGGGCACGCTGCCGCTCTGCTACACCGACTGGATGCTCGAACGCCAGGCTGCCAAGGACGATACGCTGGCTGCCTTCTTCGATCTCTTCAACCACCGGTTGCTGTCCCTCTTCTACCGCGCGTGGGAGAAACACCGGCCGGCGGTCCTGTATGAGTTGAGCGCCGCCAGAAACCGGCGGCCGGACCCGTTCACGCACTCGCTGTACGACCTCATCGGCATGGGCACCGAAGGTCTCCGCGGCCGGATGCGCATCCAAAACGAAACCCTGCTGTTCTATGCCGGCCTGATCGCCCAGCGCCCGTGCTCCGCCAGCGCCCTGCGGGGAATCCTGCGGGACTACTTCTCCGCACCCGTCGCCATCGACCAGTGCGTCGGCGACTGGTACCAGCTCGAAGAGGCCGACCGCTGCTGGCTCTCGGCCGAGTCCGAGCGGAACCAATTGGAAGTGGGCGCATTTCTCGGCGATGCGGTCTGGAACCAGCAGGGGCGGTTCCGCATCCGCGTCGGGCCGCTCGGCTTCGACCGTTTCCTTGAATTCCTGCCCGATGGCCGCGCCATGGCCGAGCTGGTGGAGTTCACACGTTACCTGCTGGGGCAGGCGATGGCGTTCGACGTGCAAGTTTTCCTGCGCGCCGGAGAGGTCCCCTACTGCCGCCTGAGCGATGAAGGCCCGGACGCTCCGCGGCTGGGTTGGATGGGTTGGCTCAAAACCGGCGCGTTCGCAGCCGATGCGGGCGACGCCGTCTTTGCGTGGGTGAACTGATGGCCATAGAGCAGGCACATCGCCGCATCGCGATCACGACGCCGCTCGGCAAGGACGTCCTGCTGCTGCGCGGCTTCTCCGGTTCGGAAGCCATCTCGCAGCTCTTCCACTTCGACCTGGACCTGCTCTCGGAGAACGACTCCATCAAGTTCCAGGACGTGGTGGGGAAGAACGTCACGCTGCGCATCTACGACGCCCAGGGCAGCGAGCGCAATTGGAACGGATTCATCAGCCGCTTTTCCCAGGGCAGCCAGGACCGCCGCCTCACCGGCTACCGCGCGCAGATGGTGCCGTGGCTCTGGTTCCTTACCCGCACCTCCGATTGCCGGATCTTCCAGAACAAGAAAGCGCCCGAGATCATCCAGCAGATCTTCAAGGACCTCGGCTTCTCCGATTTCAAACTTCGCCTGTACGGCGACTTCCAGAAGCGCGACTACTGCGTCCAATACCGCGAGACGGATTTCAACTTCGTTTCACGATTGATGGAGGAAGAAGGGATCTGCTACTACTTCGAGCATGCCGACGGCAAGCACACGCTGATCCTCGCCAACGACGCCGCTGCGCACGATCCCTGCCCCAACCAGAAGACCGCCCGCTACGACTTCCGCGGTGGCAGTGTCGTCTATGAGGACGTCGTGACCGAATGGCAATACAACGAGGAGTTCCGCACCGGCGCGTGGGCCCAGACGGATTATAATTTCGAGACCCCGAGCACGAGCCTCGCGGTCACCGTCAACGGCGTGAATCCCTACGAGATCTACGAGTATCCCGGCGAATATGGAGTCCGCCCGGCGGGCGAAAGCCTCGCCAAGATCCGCCTGCAGGAGCAGACGGTGCCGTCGCAGATTTTCCAGGGCGCAAGCGGCTGCCGGTATTTCAGTGCCGGTTACAAATTCACGCTCCAGGACCATTACCGAACCGATCTGAACCAGGCGTACCTGATCACCTCGGTCCGCCACATGGCCAGCCAGGGAGGCAACTACCAGGTCGGCGCCGGTGCCGGCGGCGGCGAGGAGCTGACATACCGCAATACCCTCGAGTGCATTCCCGCCGCGACGCCGTACCGTCCGCCGCGCGTGACGCCGGAGCCCTTCGTGCAGGGCTGCCAGACGGCGTTGGTGGTCGGCCCCTCGGGCGAAGAGATCTACACGGACAAATACGGCCGCGTGAAGGTGCAGTTCTACTGGGACCGCGAAGGAAAGAAAAACGAGAACAGCTCGTGCTGGATCCGCGTCTCCCACCCCTGGGCCGGCCAAGGGTA
>DATJYJ010000125.1:0-10676 GCA_035578025.1 Verrucomicrobiia bacterium | reverse complement strand
CGATTTCGCCTGAAGCGCGAAATTGGTGGCGCGCTGCAGCCCGATGGTGGAGCTGCGCTCGCTGCTCAACTGCCGGCCGCAGAGCGACCCTGCGCCGTGCGCCGGGTACACCTGCACATCGTCGGGCAGGCACAGGAGCTTGCCGTGAAGGCTGTCGTAGAGCATCCCGGCCAACTCCTGGGGCGTATGGTTCGGCGCCAGGTCGGGCCGCCCCACGTCCCCGATGAACAGCGTATCGCCGGTGAGCACGGCGTACGGCTCGGCGGATCGCTCCGTGTCCGTGACCAGAATCGATACGCTCTCCAGCGTGTGTCCCGGCGTTTCCAGGAACCGGAGAATGCAGCTCCCAAAGCGGATCTCGTCGCCGCCGCGTGCCGGCACGTGCGGAAACTTCGCGCCGCCTGCCGCGCCCAGGTAGATCTTCGCGCCGGTGATCTCCGCTAACTCGCGGTGTCCGCTGATGAAATCCGCGTGCAGGTGCGTCTCGATCACGTGCTCGATGCGCAGCCCGTTTTTCGCGGCGTCTTCAATGTAGATGCCCGCATCGCGCTGCGGGTCCACGACCGCCGCTACACCCCCGCTGCCGATGACATACGACGCATGCGACAGGCACCCCAGGTAGAACTGTTGAAAGTACATTCGTCCCCTCGCAGCGTTTATTCTGCTGGGCTTGCAGACGTGCTGTCAAGCTGCCGCGAAGCCCCGCCCGCGTGATGTATCATGCGGTTTGGCCCAACAAACCGTCACCGCACCCGCGGCTGTAGCCGCTCCGCGGCATTTTTTCCCCTCGATGCTGCTGCTCTTCGCCGGCAGCGGCTGTGCCGCGCTGATCTACGAAATCGTCTGGTACCAGTTGCTCCAGCTCGTGATCGGCTCCAGCGCCGTGTCGCTCGCCGTCCTGCTTGCCACGTTCATGGGCGGCCTCTGCGCGGGCAGCATCTGCCTCCCGCGCCTCAAGCTCGCCGCGCAGCATCCCATGCGGGTCTACGCCAAGCTCGAGCTCGGCATTGCGGTGTGCGGCATCCTGGTCCTCTTCTGCATGCCGCTGGTGGATTTCGTCTACACGTCCGCGGTGGGCCACGGAATGCCCGCCATTCTGCTGCGCGCAGTGGTTTGTTCGCTCTGCCTGGTTCCGCCGACGTTCCTGATGGGCGCGTCGCTGCCGGCCGCCTCGCGCTGGATCCAAACTTCGCCCGAAGGAGTCTCCTGGCTTGGGCTGCTCTACGGATCGAACACGGTGGGCGCGGTGGGCGGATGTCTCATTGCCGGCTTCTACCTGCTGCGAGTTTTCGATATGGCCACGGCGACCTTCGCGGCCGCCGGCATCAACGTGGCCGTGGCGCTTGCCAGTTTCGCTATTGCCCGCCGCGCGCCCGACTACAAGGCGCCAGCGGAGACGGCCGCCCTGCCGATCTTTGCCGCAGGCGCCTGGCCGGTCTACATCACCATCGCTGTCTCCGGGGCCACTGCCCTCGCCGCCGAAGTCATCTGGACCCGAATCTTCGGACTGATGCTCGGCGCCACGGTCTACACCTTTTCCATCATCCTGGCGGTCTTCCTGGTAGGTCTCGGTATCGGCAGCGCGGTGGGCTCGCTGATGGCGCGCACGGCCCGCAATCCCCGCGCTCTGCTGGGCTGGAGCCAGATTCTGCTCGCCGCCGCCGCCGCCTGGACCGCTCTCCAGATCGCCGAATCGCTTCCGTTCTGGCCGGTCAACGCGCTGCTCTCCGCCAGCCCCTGGTACACCTTCCAGATCGACATGGTGCGCTGCGCCTGGGGCCTGCTGCCCGCCACGCTGCTCTGGGGAGCGAGCTTCCCTCTGGCGCTCGCCGCGGCCGCGCGCGATCAGGACGACCCGGGCAAGCTCGTGGGCGGCATCTACGCCGCCAATACCGCCGGCGCGATCATCGGCGCGCTCAGCTTCAGTCTCATCCTGGTTCCGGCGATCGGCACCGCGGCTTGCGAAAAGGTCCTGATCGTCGCCGCCGCGGGCAGCGGAATCCTGGTGCTGCTGTCGCCCTTCCGAAAGTCCGTGCTCGCGCCGGCAGCGGTGGCCGCCGCCATCGCGATCTTCCTCGCCGTGACCGTCGAGCCGGTTCCGGGCATGTTGATCGCCTACGGCCGGCGCATCATGATCTCCATGGGCCGCTCGCGCATCCTCGAAACCGGAGAAGGCATCAATTCCTCGATCGCGATCTCCGAATGGGACGACGGCGCGGTGCAGTTCCACGTGTCGGGAAAAGTCGAGGCCTCTACCGAGAGCTACGACATGCGGCTGCAGCGCATGCTGGGCCACATGCCGGCGCTCATGCACAAGAATCCCAAGTCGGTGCTGATCGTCGGTTTCGGGGCGGGCGTCACCGCGGGGAGCTTCGTGGTGTATCCGGAGATCCAGCGCATCGTCATCTGCGAGATGGAGCCGATCATCCCGCCCACGGCCACCAAATACTTCGCCCAGCAGAACTACAACGTGATTCACGACCGGCGCACCCAGATCATCTACGACGACGCACGCCACTTCGTGCTCACCACGCCCGAAAAGTTCGACATCATCACCAGCGACCCGATCCACCCCTGGGTCAAGGGCAGCGCCACGCTCTACTCCAAGGAGTACTTCGAGCTGGTCAGGCAGCACCTCAACCCCGGCGGCGTGATCACCCAGTGGGTGCCGCTCTATGAAAGCGATCCCGAGACCGTCAAGAGCGAGATCAAGACGTTCTTCGACGTCTTCCCCTACGGCACCATCTGGGGCAACGACATCTCCGGCGGCGGTTACGACATCGTCCTGCTCGGCCAGACCGAGCCGCCCAAGATCGACGTGGATGCGATGCAGGCGCGGCTCGACCGGCCCGAAGGCGCGCGCGTGGCGCAGAGCCTGCGCGAGGTCGGCTTCGGCGATATTGTGCAGATGCTGGCCACTTATGCCGGCCAGGAGGCGGACTTACGGCCGTGGCTGGAGGGCGCAGATATCAACCGCGACAGCAGTCTGCGGCTACAATATGTCGCCGGCTGGTCGCTCAATGTAAGTAAGGAAGGCTCGATTTATAGCGAGATGCTGAACTATCGTCGCTATCCTGCGAACCTGCTGGCGGGCTCGCCGGAACGGCTGCGGGCGCTGCAAGCAGCGCTGCAATTGCGGTAGGCGAGCGTCCCTGCGCGCGGACCACAAGAAGCGATGGTTCGCGGCACCGAAAAACATACCCTCCGTTAGCAGTCCTCTCATAACCTAAATCCTGCGAGCACCTGCCAATGAAATGAGTTACCCTGGAGACCAAGATTCGGACTTCAGGAGTTGAAACTGAAATGAAACGCATTCTGCTGCCGGTACTCGGCCTGGCCCTCGCCTGCGCCGGCTTCTCGCAGGAATTCCGCGCCACGATCAGCGGCGCGGTAACGGATCCAACCAGCGCCGCCGTCGCGGGCGCGAAAGTCACGGTCACCGGAGCTCAGACGGGCGCGAAAGTCGAAACGCAGTCGGATTCCTCGGGCCATTACAGCGTGCCCTTCCTGCTGCCCGGCGACTACGACCTCAATATACAGTTCTCCGGCTTCAAGGCCTTCGACCGCAAAGGCATCCATCTCGGCGCGGGCGAGCATCCTATTATCGACGCGCGTCTGGAAGTTGGCGACACGTCGGTCTCGGTGGAGATCGTCGCCGATGTGCCGCTCATCAACACGGAGAATGCCGGCGTCGGACAGGCCATCACCACCAAGGAAGTCGAGGACCTGCCTTCCAATGGCGGCACCCCGATGATGCTCGCCTCGCTGGCCATGGGCGTGATCTCGACCGGCCAGCCCTCTACCGTGCAGCCCTTCGCTTCCGGCGGAGCGGCGGGATGGAGCATCGCCGGCTCCCCCAGCCAGACGAACGAGCTGATGATCGACGGCGTGCCGAACACCACCTGGGACGGCCGCCTCGCCTACAGCGCCCCGCAGGACGCCGTACAGGAAGTCCGCGTGAAGGCCTTCGACACCGACGCCGCCTACGGCCACTCCGGCGCCGGCACGGCCAACGTGGTTCTGAAGAGCGGCACCAACGTCCTCCACGGCACGCTTTATGAGAAGAACCAGCCGAGCAACATGACGGCCAACACGTTCTTCAACAACAAGGCCGGGCAGCCCAACACCATCACCCACTTCAACCAGTGGGGCGGCACCGCCAGCGGCCCCATTTATCTGCCCAAGGTCTACGACGGCCGCAACAAGATCTTCTGGTTCTTCGCCTACGAAGGCCTGCAGGATTCGACTCCCAACACCACCTTCCTGACGGTCCCCACCGCCGCCGAGCGCACCGGGGACTTCTCTCAACTCCTCTCCGTCCCGGCACCGCTGACCCCGACCGTGATTTACGATCCCAGTACCGCGGTCCTCAACGGTTCTACCGTGGTGCGGACGGCGTACCCGGGCAACAAGATTCCGGCCTCCCAGTTGAACGCTATCGCGCAGAAGTATCTGCAATTTTACCCGTCGCCGATCGTGACTTCGCTTACCCGCGCCGATGGGATCCAGAACTTCGCCAATACGAGCAATACCGTGGACGGCTACACCAACGAGTTCGGCCGCATGGATCTCAACCTGGGCATGCGCACGCGCACCTATTTCAACGTCCGCCACACCGACTACTCCCAGACCAAGAACAACTACTTCAACAACATCTCCACCGGCTCCAACCTCAGCCGCTCGAACGACGGCGGCAGCGTGGACGAGGTGATCACGCTCAGCCCCACGAATGTGCTCGATATCCGCGCCAACTTCACGCGCATGTACGAAGACCATTCGGCGCCGAGCGCAGGATTCGATCCGACCTCCTTCGGATTCCCCGCGTACCTTTCCGGCAACTCGCAATACCTGCAACTGCCTTACATCACGTTTGCCACCAATTCGTTCAATCCCCTGGGCATGAACGGCGCCAACCTGCTGCCTTCGCAATCCGCGCAGGTCTACACCACCTGGGTCGCCATCCGGGGCGCACACCAGATCAAAGTCGGCGCGGACTTCCGGCAGTATCGGCTGAACTACATGACCTTCGGGAACTCGACGGGCAACATGGCGTTTACGGCGAACACCTGGGTGCGCTCGGCCAGCAACGCCTCCAGCGCCGTGGCCACTGGACAGGATTTCGCCGAGTTTATGCTGGGCCTGCCCACCGGCGGCACCTACGACATCAACACCTCGGCCATGCTGTACCAGTATTACGGGGCCGGCTTCGTGCAGGACGACTGGCGCGTGCGCCCCAACCTCACCGTCAATCTCGGCGTGCGCTTCGATCACGATTTCTCGTATCGGGAGAAGTGGGCGCGCGTGGTCAACGGCTTCGCGGCCGACACACCAAGCCCGCTGGCTCCCGCCGCCCAGGCTGCCTACGCCAAGAACCCGTTGCCGCAGCTTCCCGCGAGTCAGTTCCTGGTGAACGGCGGCCTGACGTTTGCCACACCGCAGGACAACGCCATCTTCCACAACACGTCGCACCTGGTCAGCCCGCGCGTGGGCCTGGCCTGGTCGCCGGACCGCATGCACGGCAAGACGGTGATCCGCGCCGGCTTCGCCATGTTCACCACACCCATCGCCATCTCCACGCTGCAGATCAGCGGCGCGTATTCCACCAGCGCCATCCTCAACCAGCAGGGATTCAGCCAGGCGACTTCGGTGACGCCCAGCAATAACAATTACGTCACGCCGTTCGCCACGCTGAGCGATCCGTTCCCGGGCGGCAACATTCTGCATCCGGTGGGCAGCGCCAACGGCATGCTGACCTTCGCGGGACAGACCGTCAGCTACTTCAACCCCGAGATGCAGAACCCCTACTCGCTGCGCTGGAACTTCGGTATCCAGCACCAGCTCACGCCGAACACCATGCTCGAGGTGGTCTACATGGGCAACCACGCGGTTCACCTGCCCATCACCTACACGCAGCAGAACATTCTGCCGCGCCAGTACCTCAGCACGCTGCCGGTGCGGGACCAGGCGCTGATTTCGAGCCTCACGGCGACGGTGCCGAACCCGTTCTACGGGCTCCAGACCGCTACCGGAACCAGCACCACGGCCACGACAGCGCTGTTGCTTTCCCGCTACCCGCAATTCCCGGCAGGAACCGGTTCGGGCAGCTCCGGCGTCATCGCGCAAGACATCAATCTCGGCAGCTCCTACTACGAGAGTTTCAACCTGCGTGTGCAGAAGCGCATCTCGCGCGGACTCTCCGTGATCGCCAACTACATGCGCTCGCGCATGATCGACGAGACCACCTGGCTGAACGACACCGATCCCACCCCCGAACACCGCCTGTCGCCGTTCGATCATCCCAACCGCATCTCGACCGCGGTGGTGTACGAACTGCCGTTCGGCGTGGGACGGATGGTCAGCTTCCAGTCCAACCTGGCTAACAAGCTGCTGGCCGGATGGAGAATCAGCAGCACCTACACCTTCCAGGTGGGCGCTCCGGTGACCTTCGTCAACGGCAGCACGACGACGCCCGGCGACTACGTCTACTTCGGCGGTAAGCTCGACCTCAACAACCGCCTCACGGACGGGCCGGCTTTCAACACGTCGGTGTTCGATCTGAAGTCGGCGGACCAGTTCCAGTATCACATCCGCACGTTCTCGAGCACGTTCGGCGATGTCCGGCAGGATGGCATCAACGACTGGAACATTTCACTGCTCAAGGAATTCCACTTCAAGGAGCGGGCCAGCTTCCGGCTGCAGTGCGACGCCTTCAACGTGGTGAACCACCCGACGTTTGCGGCGCCCAACACGCAGGTGAGCAACTCGGCGTTCGGCACGATCACCTCGCAGGCCAACCGTTCGCGGATGCTGCAAATCTCGGCGAAGGTGGCGTTTTAAGCCGGGCTTACCCCGTCCAGGGATTGATCACCGGGACACCGCAATGGAGAAAAGTCCGCGGTGTTCCGTGTGGCCAGTTGCGCGCCTCGGGAGGACGCAATCGCGGCGATCTGTAAATCGGACTGTGCAATGGGCCGCCCCATCCGGCGGCGCTGGGCTCCGATGTGCGCTGATTTCCGGGCCGCGTCGCTGTCGAAAGCCAGCAGCCGCCCGCCGAACAAGGAGTCGAACATGGCTTCCGCGGCAGAAAGCAATGCATCGCGCCTCTTTCCCTTTGGCATAACGGCAAGCCCAAACAGAATCTCTGCCTGTGTGACCGCGGTTGTGTAGAGACCGGAGGCCAGTTGCCTGCCGAACCATTTGCGAACTCTCGCGTCCGGTGCGGGTTTCATCATCTCGGAAATCACGTTAGAGTCCAGGATGATCACCTGTCATACTCCGGGCCCGAGAAATCCGGCGGCTCCCATGGAGGCACTCGTGCCGGCAACTCGATATCGACTCCGCCGAGAGGCGCAAACAACCGATGGATGTCTTCTCCGAGGCTGTTGCCGACTTGACTGGCGCTGTTGACGGCGTTCTTCAGAATTTCCCGCGCCTCCTCCTCCATCGAGCGGCCGTGCTGCGCCGCGCGGCGCCGCAGGCGCTCCTTGGTGGTTTCCTCGAGGCGGCGAATTGTGATGCTGGCCATGTATCCAGCGTAATAGGTGCAATCAATGATTGCACTGTCTTGCCGGCCAGCGTCCCTACCGTTCGGACGCGTATTGCGATACGCTCGTCTGACGGAGGTGCCACGCATGAAGCTCCGCAGAATGATTGTCGGCGTTAGTACATTCGCCATTCTCGGACTGGCAGCCGGCTTCGCGCAAAACGCCCAGCCGCGGAAACCGCTCGACGTGCCCTATGTCCCCACCACCGAAGAAGCGGTCGCCGCCATGCTCAGGCTCGCCGAAGTCAAGAACACGGACATCGTCTACGACCTCGGCTGCGGCGACGGACGCATCGTGGTCGCCGCCGCCAGGAATTACGGGGCCAAGGGGGTCGGCATCGACATCGACCCGCAGCGGATCGCCGAGGCCAACGCCAACGCGAAACGGGCAGGGGTGGAGAAGCTCGTGCGGTTCGAAGAGAACGACCTGTTTCAGGCCGACATCAAGGAGGCCACCGTGGTTACTCTTTTCCTGCTTTCCAGCGTCAACCTCAAGCTCAAGCCCAAGCTGCTCGCCGACCTCAAGCCGGGCACCCGCATCGTGTCCAACACCTTCGACATGGGAGACTGGAAGCCCGAAAAGGAGTTCACCGTCCCCAACACGGACGACGACACCTTCCTGAGTCACCGCCTGTATCTCTGGATCGTGCCGGCGCGCGAGGGTAAGTAGCCGGGCTACCGGCCCGCCTGGTTCATCAGGCGCTTCTGCTGTTCCCTGCGAAGCTCGTCGCGGACGCTTTGTAGGTCCTTCTCGAGTTTCCTGGTCTTGACCGCCTGCCAGTTCAGGTCGGTCTTCATCTTCGCGGCTTCCGCCGCCAGCCGCTCGCGCTCTTTTCGCGCCTCTTCGTCTTCGGCCACGGGCTGTTTCCGCTCCGGCAGCTTGCCGAGGAACGCCGTCACTTCGCGCAGCTCGTGTCCGTCCGGCCCGCGCACGATCAGTCTCACGTCGACCTTTTCGCCCTGCCGTCCGTAGGTGAAGGTTCCCGTCTGCAGGTGGGCCGGATCCAGCCGGATGGATTGGGGCAGCGGACCTCCGTCGCTGATTTCCAGCACGCCCTCGGCCGCCTGCCGCACCACCTGGGACGTACGGTCCCAGGCGATCTCCAGTTGGCCGTCATGGTCGGTCGTGTGCAGGCTCATGGAAGGCGGCGCCGGCGCCGGGGCCGGCTGGGCCACCGCCCTGAATTTTGCCATCCAGAGTTCCCGGGTCTGCACGGCGGCGCCGACGATCCCGAGTGTGAGCGCAGCGGCCACCACCATCTTCACCATCCGGCGCCCGCGTGACGGCCGCTCCTCTCCGGTGAGAAACCTGGGCACGGAGGGTTCCGGCTCGACGGTCGCCTGTTCTGGCGCCGGTGCCGGTGGCTGTGCTTCGGGCTTTCCTTCTGCCTGGGGGACCGGCTTCAGCCGTTCCCGCGGGGCGGACGCCTCCTCGTTGACCGGCTCCGCCGAAACGTCGAGCTCGACCTCGTTCAAGATCCGGTGAGCCCGCTCCCGCGCGGCGCTCCTCGGCACCGGTATCTCCACCACCGGCGGAGGCGCATCGGGCACTACCTGATGCATCGGCTGGGCGTCGACCACGTCCTCGCGGTAGGAAGCCACGGTGTGAATGTTGCCATCCGCTTCACGGAAGAAGAACCCGATCCGGGCCGGCTCGAAGGTGTGCGGCTTCATCACCATGGCCACCTGCCAGCGCTCCGGAAAAAACAGATTGTAAACTTCCAGGTCTGTTTCCGAGAGAAAGATCCCGCTGCGTGTGTGCGAGTGGTACCACCCGACGACACGCATTCCGGGGAAATTCTGCGGCGCGTCGGCGAGCAGTTTCTTCAGCCGGACTTCATCGTTCAGTGAGATCGTGAACGACGGCCCGAACGCGTGCTCGCATTCCAGGGGAGCGTAGCCGAGAATCGTTACGCGCCCACCCGCAAAGGTTCCGGCCAGAATGCCACCGATCTCCGCCCCGCCGCGCGGCAGGGAGAAGAAGGCGTCGGTCACCGCGAGCCGGATGTCGTCCAGCACGCGCGCCGAGTACTCGATCGTGAACGGGCACTCCGGCACGCTCCACGACACCAGTGACACGTCCGCGCCGCGCGCCGCCATCAATCTAATTGTAACCTGCGATACGTTTGCCCGGCCCTGCCGGGGCTCCCCGCTACAATGGTTTGAGGCAATGATTCAGCTCTCCGGGGCAGGCAAGCGCTACGGCCCCAAAATCCTTTTCGAAAGCGCGGACTGGCTGGTGACGCCCAATGAGCGCGCCGGAATCGTGGGCGGCAACGGCACCGGCAAGTCCTCGCTGCTCAAAGTTCTCGCCGGCATCGAGGGCCTCGATTCCGGCTCCATGGCCACCCAGAAGGGCGTGACCATCGGCTACCTTCCCCAGGAAGGGCTTTCGCTTTCCGGCCGAAGTGTTTTCGCGGAGTGCATGACCGTCTTTGCCGGGCTGCGGGATCTCGAGCTCGAACAGGAGCGCCTGGCGCACCGGATGGCAGAGCTCGATCCCGCGAGTGCGGAATATGCCCAGGTTGCCGACCGCTTCCACCGTGCCGAATCCGAGTTCCGGGCGCGCGACGGGTTCGCTATCGAAGCCCAGGTGGGTGCGGTCTTGAGCGGCCTGGGTTTCCCGCAGCGCGACTGGACGCGCCGCACCGAGGAATTCTCCGGCGGATGGCAGATGCGCATCGCGCTGGCCAAGCTGCTGCTTGAAAAACCGAACCTGCTGCTCCTCGATGAGCCGACCAACCATCTCGATCTGGAGGCTCGCAACTGGCTCGAGGAATACCTCGGCGCCTACCCGCATGCTTTCGTGCTGGTGTCGCACGACCGGTATTTCCTCGACGTCACGGTCCGCAAGGTGGTCGAGCTTTGGAACAAGGCGCTGCACTTTTACACCGGTGGCTACACCCGCTACGAGCAGCAGAAGACCGAGCGACGGACGCAGTTGATCGCCGCCTACGAGAACCAGCAGGACCGCATTCGCCAGCTCGAGGCGTTCATCAACCGCTTCCGCTACCAGGCCACCAAGGCCAAGCAGGTGCAGAGCCGGATCAAGGAGCTGGAGCGCATCGAGCGGATCGAGATCCCGCCGGAAGAGAAGACCATCCACTTCAGCTTTCCGCAGCCCAAGCCCAGC
>DATJYJ010000124.1:0-7459 GCA_035578025.1 Verrucomicrobiia bacterium | reverse complement strand
GCCCCTGACGCTCTCGTTCTTCGCCGTCTCGGGGCTGCGGGCGGTGTTCAATTTTCCGGCCGAGCTGCGCGCCAACTGGGTGTTTCAGGTGTGCGAGAGCGAGGAGCGGCTGCCGCACCTGCGAGCGGCGCGCAAGTGGATCGTGCTGATGGGCATCGTGCCGCTGTTCGCGGTGTTGGCGCCCGTGGAGGTGTGGTTTCGGGGGTGGGCGCTGGCGCTGGTGCACCTGACGTTCGCGCTGGTGATGTCGCTGATCCTGCTGAACCTGCTGCTGGTGTGGTTCCGCAAGATTCCGTTCACGTGCTCTTATTTTCCGGGCAAGACCAGCATGGCGGTGATGTTCTTCATCTACCTGGCGGGCTTCGCGACGTACAGTTGGAGCATGGCCGACGTGCAGGCGCGGCTGATCCGTGCGCCGGCCAGCCTATTGGTGTTCTACGCCTGCGGCGCGGCGGCGATCTGGGGGCTGACGCTGCTGGAGCGGCGCGAATTGGGCATCGACGACGCGCTGATCTACGAGGACGAGCCGGACCCGATCGTGCGCAGCCTCGAACTGGGGTAGGCGTACGGCACGTTGCTACACTGAGCGGTGGTGTTCGCACAAGTCCTCCCGACCCTTCTGATTCTCGCGGTGTGCTCGTTGGCGCCGGGGTTCGCGATTGTACGGCGGTTCCGCTGGAGCGCGATGGAGAAGCTGTGCGGGGCGGCGGGGTTGTCGCTGGCGCTGGTGTGGCTTGCGGGGTGGCTGTTGTATCTGGCGGGAGCGAACGGCCCCGCGGGCTGCTTGGCAATCACGGGCATCTGTGCGGTGCTGGGAGCGATCGCGTGGTCTGACCTCCGCAGACTTTTTGGCGCGGTCCGGGTGCGGCAGGCGGCGCTCGGCTTCGGTTTTCTGCTGCTGTGGACCGTGATCGCACTGACGATCATCCGGAACTATTCCGGTGCGGGCTGGAGCGGAGACTGGCTGGAACAATTCAGCCGCAGCCTGTTCTTTTTGCACCATTTTCCGAAGGACTCCGAAATGTTCGGCGGATACCGGATCACCTCGCGTCCGCCGGGGCTGAACGTGATCGCGGCATTCACCATGGCGCAGGCGGGGGACCGGTTCGAGGTCTTCCAGGCGACGTACACGTTCTTGAACCTGCTGCTGTTCCTGCCGTGCTGCCTGATCATGCCCGTGCTGGGGCGCGCGCGGAAGGGCGCGATCCTGGTGCTGACCGGCATCTTCGCGTGCAGCCCGTTCGTGATCGTGAACGCGACGTACACCGGGGCCAAGTCGTTTGCGGCATTTTACGTGGTGCTGGGAATCGCGTTTTACCTGGCGGGGTGGAGGAAGCAGGACCGCGTGCGCACGGTTGCGGGGTTCCTCGCGCTGGCCGCGGGTCTCGTGGCGCACTACTCGGCCGCGCCCTACTGCATCTTCTTCGCGCTGCATTACCTTTTCGTCGTGTTCCCGAAGCGCGCGGACCGGTGGAAGGAACTGGCGGCAATCGCGGGTGTCAGCGGAGCGCTCATGCTGGCGTGGTTCGGCTGGACGGTGGCGACCTACGGCGTGCACGGCACGGTGATGGCGCCGGTGAATACTTCGGTCGCGTACGGGCCGAAAGACGAGAGCGGGTACGTGCTGAAGTTCATCGCCAACCTGTTCGACACCACGGTGCCGCACGTGCTGCGCACGCCCAGCCTGATGCACGCGTTCGATCAGCCGAGTCTCGCCGGGTATGTGCGGGACAACGCCTTCGTCATCTACCAGACCAACCTGATCTTCGCGATGGGCATTTTCGGCGGACCGGTGGTCGTTTGGTTTCTGATCCGCGCGCTGAGGAATCCGGCGACGAAGCTGCGCAGTTTCTGGCTGTCGCTGATCGCGTTTTCGGTGATGGTGGGCCTCGTGGTGGTGGGCGAGCGCGATTACTTCGGCGTGGGCCACCTGACGCAGCTGGCCATGTTCGCGATTGGGCTGACGCTGCTGGCGGCGCGCTTCGGATCGAAGCGCTGGGTAGCGATGCTGATTGTCGCCGGATGCGCGATCGACTTCGGCCTGGGGGTGTTTTTTCAGGCGCGCGTGGAGCACCTGGAAAACACGACGGGGCACACCGTGTTCAGCGGGTTGACGCTGAGCAATGCCGGAATCGACGTGGCGACGCCGGGTGCGGAGTCGCTCTCTTCGGCGGCGTGGGGCAACTGGTTCCGAAAGCACCAGTACGCGCTGAGCGAGAGATGGTCGCGCGAGCTGGCGGGATTCCGGCCGAACGATCCGGCGGCGGAGCAGACGAAGGCGGCGATCCGGCCCACGCTGGAACAATCGCTGCGAGACGAGGGTCGGGTGTGGCACGGGTGGTACCGGAATCACGGCGGCGAGATCGTCTTCCTCGGCGATCATTTCGGCGACAGCGACGCGACTTCGGTGGTGATGCTGTTGCTGGCGATGGGGCTGCTGTGGAAGATGGGCCGGCGGGTGCCGCGCCCCCGCGTGATCGCGGCGGCGCCTAGCCCCGCGCGGAAACCCAGGTCATCGCGATCCCGATACAAGTGACGACCGCCGCGCTCGCTACGGGCAGCCATCGGAACCAGGGATTGCGCGCGGTCTTGGCCGTGTCGGGCAGGAGGTGTTTGGCGTAGAGCACGGCGAGGCCGATCGCGCTCAGGACCACGGCGAGTCCGGCGCTGAAGGCCACCAGGAGGGTGAGGCCAAAGCCGACGCGGTTCAGCGATACAGACGTCAACAGCAACACCAGCGCGCTCGGACAGGGCACAAGGCCGCCGCTGGCGCCGAGCGCGATGAGGCCGCCGATACTGATATCGTCGGGAACGTGCGAGTGCACGCGTCCATCGCCGTGATCGTGCATCAGCGGCGATACCGGGGCGGCGGTTTCGCGGCCGATGGTGCGCCGGTACAACAGCGTCGCACCGACCCAGACGATGGTGAGACCGGAGATGATGCCCAGCACGGGCGAGATGCGCTCGGGCAGCACGAATCGCGAGAGGTAGAGCGTGGTGAGGCCAAGCGCGAAGACGCTGATGGTGTGGGTGAAGGTAACCATCAGGCCGAGGAAGATGGCGTGCCTGGGCGTGCCGCGCGAGCCGACAAGGTATGCCGCGACCAGCGTCTTGCCGTGGCCGGGCGAGAGCGCGTGCACGGCGCCGAAGGCGAACGCGGCCAGCATGCCGAGGAGCATGATGCCCCAGCCGAGCTCGCCCTGGTGGAGCAGGCGGGAAAGATAATCGCTTTGAGCACCCATTACAATGGTCCTTACGATTCTATGAAACGGGTGATCACGGCTCAAGACGTGCCGGCGTCGGGCGAAGTGCGGGTTCCGGTGGGAACCATCGTCACGTCTTCGGCGCAAGAGGTGGCGGCGGCACGCGGCGTGCGCATCGTCGAAGTGCCGGAAGACCAACTCAGCGCGCTGGCGCCGCCCGAAAAGACGATCGCGATCGGCGCGGATCACGGCGGGTTCCGCCTGAAGGAAGCGCTCAAGCCGGTGCTGGAGAGCCTCGGCCTGGAAGCGCGCGACGTGGGGGTCTACGAAGAGAAGGCCGCGGATTATCCGGATATCGCGCAGAAGGTGGCGGAGCTGGTGGCCGGCGGGCGCGCGACGCGGGGCGTGATTATCGACGGCGCGGGAATCGGCTCGTGCATGGCGGCGAACAAGGTTCCGGGGATCCGCGCGGCCCTGTGCTACGATAAGGCGTCCGCACGCAACGGCCGCGAACACAATGATGCGAATGTGCTCACATTGGGCGCGCGGCTTCTGACCCAGACCCAGGCGGAAGAGGTACTGCGGACGTGGCTGGCCACGCCGTTCGCCGGCGGACGCCACCAGGCGCGCGTCGATAAGATCATGCAGATCGAACGGCAGTACCGGGAGAAGGCATCCTCGTGAACACGGCGGAACTCGACAGACTGGTCGCACAAATCGGAGAAGAGATCCTGGCCCGCGTGGGGCCGCTGAGCGCCGCGCCTAAGAAGGGCGAGGGGCTGAACCTCCCCGACCAGGTGTGCCCCGGCTGCGTGCAGCGGTGCGCGCAGACGTGCGCGCGCAATACAAGAGAGATCATCGCCGCGGGTGCGTCGCGCGTGTCGGCCAGCGAGAAGCTGACCAAGATCGACCCCGCCATCGCGGCGCTGATCGATCACACCATTTTGAAGCCGGAAGCCACGCGCAACGACGTGGTGAAGGTCTGCCGCGAGGCGCGCCAGTACAACTTCGCCAGCGTGTGCGTGAATCCGTACTGGGTGCCGCTGGTGAGGCACGAGCTGGCCGGTTCGCCGGTGCGGGTCTGCACGGTGGTCGGATTCCCGCTGGGCGCGACCAGCACGGAATCCAAGGCCGCGGAAACCGCCTTTGCGGTACGGGATGGCGCGCAGGAAATCGACATGGTGATCAACGTCGGCGCGCTGCGCTCCGGCGATACCGACGGGGTGCGCCGCGACATCGCGGCCGTGGTCGAGGTGGCGCACCGGGCGGGCGCGATCGTCAAGGTGATCCTGGAGACGGCGCTGCTCGACGATACGCAGAAGACGGTCGGGAGCCAGTTGGCCAAGGCCGCGGGCGCGGAATTCGTCAAGACCTCCACCGGCTTTTCCTCGGCGGGCGCGACGGCGCACGATATCGCGCTCATGCGCGCCGCGGTCGGCCCCACCATGGGAGTGAAGGCTTCGGGCGGCATTCGTACCCTGCAGGACCTGCAAACCATGACGGCGGCCGGTGCCACGCGGATCGGCGCCAGCGCCAGCGTCAAGATTGTCGAAGCCACCGCCGCGTGACGGAATGCAGCCGGTTCGAAAACCCGCGGTCCGGTTCAAGGAGCGAAGCGAGCTCCTCGATTTTCTGCTCGAGGTGTCTTCCGCCACGGCGCTGACGCTGGACCTGGATCAACTCCTGGCCAACGTCGCCGAGATCGTCAACCGCGTGCTGCCGTACGAGCTGTTTGCCATCCTGCTGTACAGCGAGCGGCGCAGCGACCTGCGTATTCGCTACGCCGTGGGCCACCGCGACGAAGTTGTGCGCAACTTGTCCATCGCCCTGGGCGAAGGCATCACCGGGACGGCGGCCGCGAACCGCGAGCCGGTGCTGGTGGGCGACGTGCGCAACGACCCGCGGTATCTCAACACGGTGGACGCCGTGCGCACCGAGCTGGCGGTTCCGATGACGGCGCGGGGCAAGCTGGTGGGCGTGATCGACCTGCAAACCACGCGCGTGAATGCCTACACCGAATACGACCGCGCTCTGATGCGCCTGATCGCCGCGCGTGCGAGCATCGCGATCGACAACGCGCGCCTTTACCGGAGGGTGGAGCGGCAGAACCGCACACTGAAGACGCTGGCTAACATTTCGCGCGAATTCTCGTCGATTCTCGACCTGAACGAGCTGCTGGGGAAGATCGCCAGCACCATGCGCGAGCTGATCAACTACGACGCCTTCAGTATTCTGGCGGTGGACCACGAGGCCAAGGCGCTGCGCCATCTCTTCAGCATCCGCTACGACCAGCGGGTGAATATCGACAACGTCCCGCTGGGCAAGGGCATCACCGGCGCGGCGGCCGAAACGCGCGAGGTAGTGCGGGTGCACGATACCACCAAGGACCCGCGCTACATCGCCTCGCACCCCGATATCCGCTCGGAGATCGCCGTGCCGCTGATCGCGCACGACCGCGTGATCGGCATCATGGACCTGGAGAGCGACCGGGTCGGGTATTTCAGCGACGATCACATGCGCACGCTGGCCCTGCTGGCGCCGCAGGTAGCCAGCAGCGTGGAGAACGCGCGGCTGTACGCGGAGATCGCGCAGCGCGAGCGCGCGATGGAACAGGACCTGCAGGCCGCCCGCGAATTGCAGCGGGTGCTGATTCCGGACGCCGCACCGGAGATCGAGGGCATCGAGGCAGCGGTGAAACTGCGCCCGGCGCGGGAGATCTCCGGCGACATCTACGACATCTTCGAGCAGCGCGACGGACAGACGGTGATCGCCATGGGCGACGTGAGCGGCAAGGGCGCCGCGGCGGCCCTTTACGGCGGCCTGATGAGCGGCCTGCTGCGCACGCTGGCGCCGCGCCGGAGGCGTCCCGCGGAACTGATGAGAGCGCTCAACGACGCGCTGATCGAGCGCAAGGTGGAAGCGCGCTACGTCACGCTGGGCGTGCTGCTCTGGGATCCGGCGACGCGGCAGATCGTGATGGCCAACGCCGGCGCGCTGCCGCCGATGATCTGCCGCGGCCACGAAATTCTGAAGCTGCGCGTGGAGGGCGTTCCGCTCGGCCTGCTGGATTCGCGCGAGTACGAAGAGTTTACCTTCCAGGCGCAATCGGGAGACACCATCGTCCTCTACTCGGACGGCATCACGGACCACCTGAACGCCTCGGGCACGGAATTCGGGCGCGGGCGGCTGGCGCAGGTGGTCCGCTCGCACGGCAGGTTGTCGCCCGAAGGGCTGGTAGACGAGATCTTCCGCGAGCTCGACCGCTTCTCGACGGTGCCGTTCGACGATCAGTCGCTGTTCGTGATGAAGGTGAAGTGAGTTTGTAGAATAGTTTTTCGATGGATCGCCTGGTACCGCCGCTTTCTCTGAAATGGAAAAAGCTGATCGCGCTCGCCGCTGCTCTCGTCGCAGCGGCCTGCCTGCTGATGTGGATCCATCCGCAGCGCTTTCTCCAACCCCGGTTTCAACCCGATCCGGCGTTGAACGCGTCGTTCGCCGCCATTACGGACGACTTTCGCAAGATCATCGTGCTGATGGACGGCGCCGACGGCCTAGACGATGTTCTGCGCGCCCGATGCCTCTCCGCCGGGCGTCAGATTTTCTGGCGCAAGCAGCACGCGCTGGAGGAGATCAAGGGAAGGCTCTCGGGAACGCGCGGCGAAAGCGGCGTTCGGCAGTTGATCCAGTACCTGACTGGTCCCGGACTGCACGATGCCGACAAGCTGGCCTTTCTGGATCTCGTGGAGGAGTTGGACACCGCGCCGCCGGGCGACGCGCCTACGATCCGGCGGAATCCTCTGGCCGGACCGGTCAAGGCCCTGCACGACAATCTGCAGTCGATTCTGCTCACCTATCGCGAAGAAGTGACGCGCATCTTCTCGCAGTTCGCCACGCGCGGCGCCGGCGCGCCGGTTCGCGAGAAATGGGACGCCTACGTGCGCTTCCTGCGCGAACGGCTGGAGCGGGAAAAGATCCTGGGCGAATTCGACGAGCCCACGCCCGAACCGGAGGAACCGATGCGGGGTGGCGCCAGCCGGGAGATTTTCGGCAACGACTTCGCACCCAAGACCGTGGCGCTGACTTTCGACGACGGCCCGCACCCGAAATACACGGATCAGGTGCTTGCTTTGCTGCGGAAATACGGGCTGCGCGCCTGTTTCTTCGAGCTGGGCGTGAACCTCGGCACGGTGGCCGACGGCGCGGCCAAGCTCGGTCCGACCGCGGACATCGCGCGCCGGGTGATGGACTCCGGCCAC
>DATJYJ010000123.1:0-31292 GCA_035578025.1 Verrucomicrobiia bacterium | reverse complement strand
CAGCTCGCGAACCCCGGCCAGCACCGATCGCATCTGCTCGGGCGTGGTTTCATACCGTAAGCCGATCTGGTGATTGCAGAAGAACTTGTCGCGCAATGCGAAGTTTTCGATATTAATCTGCGCCAGTTGCCCGTTGGGAATCGAGACGACGGTCCGATCCATGGTGCGGACACGGGTCGAGCGCAGCCCGATGTCTTCGATGGTGCCCGTCTTGTCGCCGATGCGGCAAAAGTCTCCGACCCTCATGGGCTCATCGGAGATGATCGAGACGCCGCCGAAAAGGTTCTCCAGGGTCTTCTGCGCGGCGAACGCGATCGCGATACCGCCGAGACCGAGGCCGGCGAGGAGCGTAGTAACGTCCTTTCCGGAGGCATAAATCATCAGGAGAACCGCCAGAATCGCCACCACGATCTTGGACAGGCGATGGAAAAGGTTGAGTACCGCCAGCTTGCCGGCACGTTGGCTCCGCGTCAAACGCCGTCTTGCGAGCTCGGCGACGATGTCGCTGAGCCGGATCAGAAGCCATGCGAAACCGATGACTGCCAGGACAGCCGCGAGGTTGGTCCACGCCTGCCGGCCGAGCACGGTCGCCGAGAACGCAGCAAGCATGCGTACGCCGGCTGCCAGAAAAATCACCCGGAGCGGAGCCGTCATCCTGGACAGGCGCTGGTCAACCTCCTCGCGGGTCATTCGGCGGATCACGGGGCGCAGGAGCAGGACGAGCAGGTGCGTCGCCAGTTTGGCGAGCACCAGCGCGAGAACCACGCCGAGCACCACTTCCAGCCAGCGATATAGAGGGACTTTCAGGATTCGGATCTCGCGGAGCCCCTCCGGGACAAGCCTCTCGACGCCGTACGCGTTGATCTCGTCGAATACCGACGGTACGCTGTGTAGGGTCTCGGCCGAAAATAGCCAGATAGGCGGCCGGCTGCCCTGGCGTACACGATCGAGCAGAACGTCGAGTTTGACCGTTCCGGTATCAATAGTGCCAATCCGTTCGCGGTTCTCGGACAAACCGTCGAGTAAGTCGCCCTCCGGTTCCCTGCTGACAAGATCGAGATTCGCCGCCAGCCCGACATCCAGAATGATCCGCAACTTGTGCGCCAGTTCGGGCGCATCGGTTTTGGCTTTCAGGTTGAGATATTCGGCAGCCCGGACGTAGTTCTCCCGCGTAGCCGCGCGCAGGAAGCCCATCACACACCCGTGAGGCGTGTCGCGGCCAAAAGGATCCGGCTCCGGCGGCTTTTCCGCTGCGGGCTTGGAACTTGCGGAAGGCGTGGGAATCTGCCCGCAGGCGAAGCGCTGCGCCGTTGCTGAGAGCAGCAACAGGACGGCGATCCGGATTCTTCGGTTTAATTCCATGCGCCTTTTTTCCGGCCGCAGCCAAAGGTCATAAGGCAGATGCGCCAGGGCAGGCCCGAAGTGTTTTTTTTGCGATCCTCATTGTGCGGAACGGACCAGAGCGTCGAAATCGACTCTCAAGCTGTCAGACCAGGGACCTGCCCCTCGCAGCTTGTGATGGGCGGCCAACGCCGCGAGGTCGCCATCGTCCAGAAAGACCGGACCATCCAAGGCAAGGAAGTACATCACGGAGTGCGTGTTCGGACTGTGTGGCAGCCCCAATACGTGCCCGATTTCGTGTATTGCCAGCGAGAACAGCTCATCCGCGGAAAGCGTGATCCGGGGATTGAAAGCGATCCACCCCTGAAACGCGGGCGATCCGGGGAACTGGGCGCGCGCGGCTTCGGCCGGTTTGAACAGGCCGGGCTCTCCGTCAACGATCTGAATGGCGCAGTTACGGCCATCCTCCAGGTGCCACCCCATGTCCAGAATGCCGGACCAGAAGTCCATGGCGCGCGCAAACGCCGCCGACAGTTCCCGATTGGACGTGGAAAGGCGGACGCCGAGGTCCATGCGGTTCCGATTCAATAGATCGGCGCTCCGCCCGCACGGAGGATAGTTGCCCGTCCAGTCACCGGGGCGCTCGGCGGCTGTCGCGAAGAAGGCTGGTGACAACGCTGCCAGAAACACGAACCGCATCGAGCGCCAGGCAGTAATCATTACCTGTCTCTCTTGGCTCCTGATGTCGGGTTGGTGCGGCGGGACTTGTTTATTTTTTCAGCGGCTGGGCCTTCCCGATTTTTCTTTCGTCTATAATGGCTCGGCCGATGGCCACCCACCCGGACACGACCCGGCTTCTTCTACGTCTGTGCCACGACCTGAAAACGTCGGTGCGCACCATACGTGCCCACGCTGAGCTCCTGCTCAGAGATACGGGAACCGGCCCTGTTACCGATCTCGAGCAACGCCTCGGCTTCATTGCCGCAGGTGCCCGGAATCTGGACTCACTGATCGACCGCCTGACGGCTTATTCGGTTGCGCTTGAAACTCCTGAGCTGCCGGTTCAGTCCATCGGAATGGATGTCCTGGTTCGCGGTGCGTTGGCCAGGCTTGAACAGCTCCTTCGCGAAAATGGGGCGGAGGTCTCCTACGATCCCCTGCCGCGCGTCCGAGCCAATTCGGACCGTCTGATCCAGCTCCTGGAAGAGCTGGTTTGCAACGCCGTTACGCATGGCGGTCAGGCGGGGGCCAGGGTGCATCGGAAGTGACGCGCGTGGCGCGGGAAGTCGGCACCGAGGGCAAACTGGGCGGACAGGCAGAGGTCAAAGGTGTCGCCGGGGTGTGGAAGGACCTCACTGACTCGGTGAATTCCATGGCCGGAAACCTGACGGATCAGGTACGCAACATCGCCGAAGTCACCACCGCCGTCGCCAATGGCGATCTTTCGCGCAAAATCACGGTGGATATGCAGGGCGAAATTCTGGAGCTGAAGAACGCTGATTCACGACCTGCTCGACTTTTCGCGGGTGGAGGCTCGCGGGAGTGATTTCTTCGCGCCTATGATGTGCGACGACGCCCTCGACGACGCCATCGGAAATCTGACGCCGCTGATCGAAGAGAGCGGAACCGGGATCGAACGCCACCCACTGCCGGCAGTGATGGGCGACCCGGTGCAAGTGACGCGCCTGTTCCAGAACCTGCTGGTCAACGCGATCAAGTTCCGGAATACGGAACCGCCGCGAATTCACGTCTCCGCGCGAGCCGTGGGCGACGAATGGGTCTTTGCCGTGAAGGACAATGGAATCGGGATCGAGCCGCAGTATGCGGAGAAGATCTTTGGAATATTCAGAGTGCTACACCCGCGCGACAAAATGCCGGGCAGCGGCATGGGTCTGGCGATCTGCCGCAAGATCGTGAGCCGTCACGAAGGCCGGATCTGGGTGGAGTCGGAACTCGGCAAGGGCGCGACGTTCCTGTTTACTTTGCCGAAGAAGTAGCCGTTCCGATCGGCGGCTGCGGCTGGGTCACCGTGTTGGCCTGCAGATGCAGCAGTGCTTCCGCGAGATGGTTCACCGCGAATTCTTCGTCGCGCCGGCTGGCTTCGTTGCGTTGCAGGTCGGCAAGCAACGGGACCAGTTCCAGGTGGATCAACTCGTGAACCACGGTGAATTCCATGTCCTGCAACATCGGCTGCCACGCCATGTGGTAGTCGGCCGGATCGAGAATGCGGATCACGGCCGTCCTCGCAGCGTTGTCCCAATGGATGTTACCGACTGTTTGCGGCCGCAAATCGGACGCCGGCGCGATCATTACCGAAATCCGCCACTCCTGCAGGTTGAGCCTCTCCTGCCAGACGGCGAGCTTCTCGCCGGCGAATATTTGAATAACCGACTGGCGGTCCTTGACTTCGGGTTCGGGGGGAAGCCCTTGCGCCCGGCCAAAACCCGCCTCGCCCACTATGAGTGCCGGAAGAAGAAGAAAACCCGGGAAACCTGAGGCCCACATCAGCTACAGCATATCATTTCACCGGGCACACGAGTACGCGGCCTTACACACCCTTTACCCTCCAGCAGTCAGGGCGCGGCGGCCCAACTTCACTCCGTTATGTTCGTCACGCTCGCGCGTGAGCGTTTTCACCGGACTTCGATCGTTTCAACCAGCGCGGCACATACCGCCCCCCGCGCGCAAATCGTCAGCATTCTTCGCATATTTCGCATCTCTTTCAGATTCGAAACTGTTTGAAGGGCGCTGACGCAGCCCAATGCACCCGGGGTGCCACAGGCGCGATATCAGCGCCTTAGCATTCGCCGCCCGCGCAAAGGGCGCTCCGGTAGGGAAAAAATACCGGCCCAGCCGGAAAAAAGGTAAGGGTTGAAGGACTACCGCGGACTTGCCGCTCCCGGCCGGGAAGCCGATTCACGCGCCGTGGATCCGTTGCCGATCGTATAGTATGCCTGCGTGGGTAGAGCCAGAGCGGTTCCCTCGGCTTCTATCGCATCCAGAATCTCCAGGAAAAGTTCCTCCTGGATGGATGCCATTTCATCGTCGTCGGTGGTCGAGAAATACGCATTGACTTCGAGGTCGAGGGAGTATGTCCCCACTCCTGCAAACTTCACGGGATGGTTCCCGGTCTCGACCTTCGACCTCCGCTGGAGAATTCGCGTGAGCGACCGCAACAATTCACGCACCTGGTCGGGCGTGGTGTCGCGGCGCAGGTTCAACATGACGTGGAACCAGGTCTTGTCTTTCCGGCTGAAGTTCTCCAGGGTCATCATCGAGAATGCGCCGTTCGGAACCGTCACCAGTGTGCGATCCGCGGTGCGAATTCTGGTCGATCGCAGCCCGATGTCCTCAATGGTTCCGGCGCGGTCACCGAATTTGCAGTAGTCGCCGACCATGACCGGCCGGTCGGTGATCACGGAGATTCCGCCGAACAGGTTCTCGATGGTCTTCTGCGCGGCCAGTGCCACGGCCACTCCGCCTACGCCGAGGCCCGCGAGGATGGTCGTCGTGTTATACCCCCAGTTGCTGAGCACAGTCACAGCGGCCAGGACCGCAATGATGATTTTCGTCACGCGCGTGGCAAGGGGCAGCACCGAGTACGCGAAGGTCTGCTGCTTGGCATGGAGCGCGGCGCGCACGTGCATGATCATCAGGTCCACAACCTTCATGCCGAGCCAGGCTGCTGCCCAGAAGAACAACAGAGCCACGCCGTGCTCCAGGTAGCGCGCCAATCGAGGTGGAGGCGCAATCCACTCCATCCCAGCACGGAATCCCAGCGCGACCAGCAGCAGACGCAGTGGGCCCATGAAGTCTTCGAGGTACACAGGACCGATGCGTGGCGCAATGCGCTTCATCGCCGGCGTCAACCACACCATGGCAAGCCTGCAAGCGATCCGCGAGAGGGCCGACAGAACGCCGGCCAGCAACACCAGGGCAAGCCATTGCCAGAGCGGAATGTCCAGCAATTTCCAGTTCACCAGCGGGTCCGGCATGTATTTTTCAATGAGCGAGTCGCTGGATGCTTTGGCAATCCGCGGAATCAGGTTCACACTATCGGACGCGAACAGCCACACGGACACGTCGGAGCGCAGCTTCACACGCTCCAGTTGAAGGCTGACATCCTTGTTATCCAAATGGAAGGACGCCACCGATTGCCGCTCTGCGCCGTCCGGATCTTTGCTCAGCTCCGCCTCGTCGAACCGGGTGTCGGCATCCAGGATTTGTCCCAATTGTTCGGCAAGCTGAGTTCCCTGCTTTGACCGCTCGTTCGATGGGAGTTTGCGCAGGTCGAGATACCGCGCCGCACGCCGGTAATCTTTCGAGTGGCACGCCTGTAGAAACGCAGTCACGGCGCTCTGCGGCGAGTCGCGATTCAGTGGATCGGCCCACACGACGCGCGACGAGAGGAGCACAAGAATAACGCACACGGCCATTACTTGAAGCGGTGCAATGCGGATGCCGCCCGCCGGCCGGCCCCGCCGCTTGGTTGTCTGTACGCCTCCCCACACAGCGCGCCGAACCATCAGCATTCCCACAATCGAGGCGACCCGAAGGAGCGCCAACAGTGCAGTCGTCCCGGCCAGGGCCGCCTGCGAGAGGCTCATATGCGCCGATCCTCTGGGCACCGCCCCTGATGTAGCCGCGTCCTGGCGCGCGGCCACATTCTTCTGCTCTGCGTCGGTGCCCGAGGCGCGCACGACGTTAGGAATCCCCGCGGAATGAAGAGCCAGCGGTAGAAATTGGCGGGAAAGCAGCGGTGCCACCGGCAATCCGGCGAACGCCGGCGGAGGCTCGTCCCGAAACAACGACCCGTCCCAAGCCTCGATCACTTCGGCGCGGAGATTCAACACGGCCAGGGCGGCCAGAGGATACACCACCAGCTTTGGCGCAGCGCGACCCATTCCCGTTCGGTGGCGATTCTCACTTACCGGCCGTCAAAGTCGGCACGCCTGCCTTTTCAGCACAACCCGCGTGACCGCAATTGCATGCAATCTCGGTGGTATCGCCGGCGTCCTTGCAATATTCGCTGCAGTACTTGCTTCGGCTATCCACCTTGCACTCGCAAGCCGGATGTGCGCATTTTCTCTTTCGGGCTGCCATGGGATGACCTCCTCCCCGATGAACGCGTGCATACGGAATGCCAGCATCTCGCCCGCTACCTGCGCTCGCCATCGAGAAGTGCGGTATATACCGCGTTGGTCCAACCGAATCCCGCCTCGTCCGTGGTGTAGCCGAATCGCAATTCGCCGGCCGGATCGGTGTTCCGATTCACCACGTCGTACTTCTCCAGGATCGTTCCGTGCTTCCGGAACATATCCTCCACCAGCGAAGTGAACCGCTTGGACACCCGGTCCGCGTCCGCGTCATACCCGTATCTCCGCATGCCTTGAACGGCGATCCATTCAAGCGGCGCCCATCCGAAGGGTGCATCCCACTGATCGCCGCTTCGATGGGTGCTCGTTTGCAGCCCGCCGGCGTACATCTCGTTGAAACGCCCGCCCGGAACCACGTAGGGCCGCGGCAGGTACAGGAGGCCGTGGACGCGAATTGCACCCGGCTCCCGCGGCAGGGGCTTCAAAATAATCCTGTCGAAGTCCGCCGGGCTCATCTCCACGCGCAGGCGCGATTCCAGCCGCTCGATATCCTCGTTTGGAGCGACGTATACGGGCCAGCGCCCGTCCGGCAGAGGAGGCGATTTCGAATCCACTGCTGCTGCCGCCAGATTCCGGTGCGAGCGCGTCAACGTCTGCCATGTCCGCCTGATATAGGCCGTAACAGCCACTGCGGCTGGCTTGCTGGAAGATGTTGGAGCGTTCAATGCCATCGCGAACAACGGAGTTGAAACGCGCACGATTGGTGCAAGTCTTGACAATGAAGCCATCGCCAGCGGCAAATCCTGCTTTGCATTAATTGCACGTCTGCTGCCGTAGGCGAATCCCACACGTGTGTTTGACGCTTGATCCTAATGTTTTCAGTGTGCAGCCGATGATCCATGTTCGCATCTGGGTGGCACGGTACGTGCACTTGCGCAGCCACGTGCGTGACATGACAGGTTCGATGCGCATGAACCCGTGACTCAAGCGAGTCGTTCAAGGAGGAACAGCAATGGACCGCACCGTTCTCCGGGGACCTTACGAGGATCCCAGTTTCTATCTGCCCCGCAAGCCGGCGCAGGAGTTTGCCCGCAAGCACACCATTTACGGTCCCGGCGAGCCATCCAACCTGCTGTACATGGTGCGATCCGGGCGGGTGTTGGTGAGGAATTCCTTTGACTCGACGTCTCCCTCCGTAACACGCATTGTCTCTGCGAGGGGCATGTTCGGCGAGGCCAGCCTGATCGGCTCGCCCGATCCCGGCGAGTGGGCGATTACGCTCGATCGTTCCAGCGTCATGTCGTGGACGATGGCCGAAGTCGAGCAGCAAATGACCCGCGACGCACGTCTTCGCCCCGCTTTGCTGAGCTACTTCGCCCTGCGATGCGCGGAGTTGACGGAGCGCCTCGAAGCTTTGGCTTTCTATCGCACCCAGGAACGCGTGATGTTGGGCCTGCTGCAATTGGCCGAGACCCTGGGCGCGCCCATGAACGGGGCGACCCGGATGGCGCCGCTCAGTCACAAGATCATTGCCGATTACGTGGGCACCTCGCGCGAGCTCGTAACTCTCCACATGTGCGAATTCCGCCAGGCCGGTCTGTTGCAATACTCGCGGAGTTTCATCGACGCGAATGTTCCAATGATGCGCCAGGAGTTGGATCGAAGAGGAATCGACCGGCCGGCGTCCGAGGGCCGTATAGTCCGTACCGCGGTGTAAAGCTCCGGCACAGTTGACGAGGGCCGTGTTTTCAAGTGGTGCGGATGATAGGGCTTGAACCTACACTCCCTTGCGGGAACTGGAACCTAAATCCATGGCGCGTGCAAATGCGGCCGCCAGGCCGGGGGTGGACGTGGAGAAGCGTACGCCCAGATCCATGCGTTGCGGCTTCAACACATCGGCGCTCCGGTCGCAGGGAGGATAGTTGCCGGTCCATTCCCCGGGACGCTCGGCAGCCCTCACGGCGAACACCGATATCACGCAGACTACCGCGGCGCGTTTCCGCACGGGGGATTGATGCAGGATGCGGGCGAGCGAATCAAAAATTGCGCTCGCCGGTAGGGCGAGACCGGCTTCTTGGAGTTACGGAAACCTCAGGACCGCTCGAGACCTCTTCGCGCCGCGAGGGGCTACTCTCGCCCGCGCCGCATGGGTACAAACATCACCGCGCCAAAACTCCGCCGTGTCACCTTCCCTGCACCATCCTTTTCGAGCATCACCAGGTCCTGGACGCCAAAACCCCCAACCGGAGCGATGAGCCGCCCTCCGGCGGCAAGCTGGTCGACCAGCGGCTGCGGAATCTCGGCTGGTGCGGCGGTCAGAATGATTCGATCAAAAGGCGCGAAATCGGGCAAGCCCTTGAAGCCGTCGCCCTGAATCACCGTGACGTTCATAAACCCGAGTCGGCGCAAGGTCGCCTGGGCGGATTTTGCCAGCTCCGGCACGATCTCGATTGTGAATACATGCCCGGACAACTGCGCCAGCAAGGCCGCCTGGTAGCCCGACCCGGTTCCGATCTCCAGCACTTTGTGCCGCGGCGCAGGTTGCAGCAGCTCCGTCATCAGCGCCACGATATACGGCTGCGAGATGGTGGCTCCGTATCCGATCGGCAGCGGTTCGTCGGAATAAGCTGCCTCGCGAAGCCCCTCGGGGACAAACAGGTGGCGCGGCGTCGCGCGCATCGCCCGCAGAACGCCGGCGTCGCGCACACCCCGGCCTTCGATCTGCTCCCGCACCATGCGCTCGCGCTGCGGGGAGTAGGGATCGGCACCGCCAAGCGCTAGCGTTCCCACAAGCCCGGCCACAACGAATACGGTTCGCACGCGCATCTCAATGCACGTACTCGGGATTGAGATTCGGAATCGTGTAGTGCGCCTGCAGAAAGGCAACAAGGTCCGTCATCTGTCGCGCGGTCATCCGGTCCGCGTAAGTGGGCATACGCGATTTCCCGTTGGTTGTAATCTGCTTCTTCGGGTAGGCGGCCAGCGCATAGGAGGGGTAGATCATCGACGTCACCAGGTATGCGTCACTTGGCCTGTCCGTCACCTCGCCACCGAGTACCACCACCACGGGCTGCTGCATGGTTGGCTCGGGGAGGCCGGATCCCGCCACGCGGTGGCACTCGTGGCACCCGAGCTGTTGAAAAGTGGCTTTCCCTTCCGCAACGTTGCCATCCGGTGGCAGGTGGAAGGATGCATTTGAGTAGCGTTCCGGGCTGCACGCAACAGCGGCGGAAAACAGCACGGCCACGCCCCAGAGTTTCGGATGAGGCAACATGATCCGCCTCCGTCGGTTCATAGACAGGTTTGGAACATACCGTTCCCCTTGCCGGGGACAACACTCGCTATCCAGGGACCAGGGTCGTTGCGCTCGCCGCGCGGAGCCTTTATCGAACGCTGGCAGTGCCCCGGTTAGCGGCAGCGCTGCGCATCAAGGCTGTATGGCATCGGAGGATTCCCGTCTCGAAGAAATTCTCCGCTTCGATTCTAGCTCAAAAAAACGTTGCGGGACCGGTTATTTGGGCTGCGGTGCATCTGACTCCGCAGGCGTCTTTTGAATGCGTATGTGCTCCACTCAAGGCGCTGAGCTGAGATGGGGTTTGCTGGCATTGGTGCGGATGATAGGACTTGAACCTACACTCCCTCGCGGGAACTGGAACCTAAATCCAGCGCGTCTGCCAGTTTCGCCACATCCGCACGGGCTGATCGAATTATAACGTGCCCTGCGGCCTCACAGCAGCAGCTTCAGATACTCGGGCAGCGAGTGCAACTGGTCCACGTGGTCGGGCGCGGAGTTTCCGGCGAAACCCATCAGCAGAAAATTGCCGGCCTTGGCCTCGCTGAGCTGCTGCGTTCCTATCGGACCCCACTTCAACACAGCCTCGCGCTTCACTTCCAGTTGCCGCAGCAGGTAATCCGCGGTCTCCGTCGTGCTCGCGAACGTGCCCGGGAAGATCTCGCTGTGCGTGATCACCATGTGCTTCCGGCCCGCAATCGCATCCCTGGCGAACTGAATCCACACGTCCAGATTCTCCGTGCCGATCTTCGATTCCAGCGGACCGGGATGCCCGTCGGCGTAGTCCGTGTGGATGCCGTCGATGAGCAGCACCCCTTCCACCCGCTGATACGCGGCGGGTGATTTCAGAATCTCCCGGATGGCGCCGCAGCCGGCGCTCCAGCCGCCCAACAGCACCCGCCCGAAATGCAGGCCGGACTTGGCCTCCACCTCCTTGAGCAGCGCCGCGAAACGATCGGGATTCTCGAACAGGCGCGCATAGCTCCCCGAGCCGTTGCCGGCCTGCACACTGAACACTGCGATCCCGTTCTTCGCGGCGGCCATTTCCGGAAGCCACGTTCCGCCGTGAAAAAAGAACAGCACCGGCAGGTCGTCCGCGCTGCTCACGCCCGCCGGAATGAACAGCGTGCCGGAATCGAGTTTCTCGCGCCGCCCCGAAGGCGATTCCTGGGCGAGCCGCGGATGCTCCCGCGTGTGCTCCACCATCGGCGATGGATTCTGCGCCTGCTGCCCATCCAGCGTCGCGATCAGAAGCAGGCAGGCCAAACAGAAACGCATACCGCGCACGCTACCGTCTCGGCTGGCGCAGGTGACTGTGCTTGATGCTGTAGCCGAAGTAGATACTCAGCCCGATCACCAGCCACACCACCAGCCGGATCCACGTCTCGTAGTCCAGCGAGACCATCATCGCCAGGCAAACCAGCACGCCGAGCGCCGGGACAATCGGCACCAGCGGCGTGACGTAAGGCCGCGGAGCGTCGGGATTCGTCCTCCGCATCACCACCACCCCGACGCACACGATCACGAACGCCAGCAGCGTCCCGATGCTGGTCATGTGGCCCAGCTTCGAGATCGGCAGGAACCCGGAGAACAACGAAACGAAGACCATGAAGATCAGGTTGCAGCGCCAGGGAGTCAGGAACTTGGGGTGGATATCCGAAAAGACCTTGGGCAGCAGGCCGTCGCGCGACATCGAAAAGAACACGCGCGACTGGCCCAGCAGCATCACCAGGATCACGCTGGTGTACCCGGCGATGATCCCGATCACGATCCCAGACTGGAGCCACGACGGAAACAGCGAGATCACCGTGGCCACGGGCGCCGCATCGCCCTTGAACTTGGTGTAGTGGACCATGCCGGTGAGCACGCGCGCGAACAGAATGTAGAGCACGGTGCAGATCAGCAGGGATCCGATGATGCCGACCGGCATATCGCGCTGCGGCCGCCGGGCTTCCTGTGCCGCCGTCGAGACCGCGTCGAATCCGATGTACGCAAAGAAGATCACCGCCGCGGCCCGGAAGATGCCGCTCCATCCGTACTGGCCGAAAGTGCCGGTGTTGTCGGGAATGAACGGGCTGTAGTTCGCGGGGTTGATCATGCCCCAGCCGATCGAGATCACGATCAGCACAATCGCCACCTTGATCACTACGATGATGCCGTTGGCCCGCGCCGATTCCGATATCCCGATCATCAGCAGGCAGGAAACGATAATAATGATGAACACCGCCGGCAGATTGATGATGCCCGGCGTCTCGTCCCAGGGACAGTGGATCAGGCTCTGCGGCAGCTCGATGCCGTACATGTGCATCAGCTTGGCCACGTAGCTCGACCAGCTCACCGACACCGTGGCCGCGCCCACCGCATATTCCAGCACCAGGTCCCATCCGATGATCCACGCCAGCAGCTCGCCCATGGTGGCGTACGCGTAGGTGTAGGCGCTGCCTGCGATCGGGATCATGGTCGAAAACTCGCTGTAGCACATCCCCGCGAAGGCGCATCCGATGGCCGCGATCACGAAGGAGATCACCACCGCGGGGCCCGCGTTGTCCGCGGCCGCGATCCCCGTCAGGGAGAACAGCCCGGCGCCGATGATCGCTCCGATGCCGAGCGCGATCAGGTTCACCGGCCCCAGGGTCTTTTTCAGGTGTTGCTCGCCGCCTTCGGCTTCGGCTTTGATGCGGTCCAGCGACTTCGTTTCGAACAGGCTCATATGGTGGCTTTCCTTCGCCAGATAAAGTAGACGGGCAGGCCCAGCAGCACGATGATCAGGCCCGGCCACGTGTAGTTCGGTTTGTAAAGCAACAGCAAAATTTCGATCAGGCCCGCCGCCCCCATGTACGCGGCCGGAAGCACCGGGTATCCGAAAGCCCTGTAGGGCCGGTCCAGATCCGGGCGGGTGCGACGGAGCACGAACAGACCAGCAATCGTCAGAATGTAGAAGAGCAGCACAGCAAAGATAACATAGTCCAGCAGGTCGTTGTAACTGCCGCTTAACGTGAGCACCATCGTCCAGCCGCACTGCATCCAAAGAGCCCACACGGGCGCGTGCGTGCGGGCATCCAGCTCGCCCACTCCGCGGAAGAACAGCCCGTCCTTCGCCATCGCGTAGTAAACCCGGGCGCCGGCCAGTGTGAGGCCGTTGACGCAGCCAAACGTGGAGATCATGATCGCGGCCGCCATCAGGCCGGCCCCGCTCGCGCCGAACATCTGGCCGGCCGCGGCGGCGGCCACACGGTCATTGGCGGCGTGCTGGATCTGATCGAACGTAAGCACGTTCAGGTATACGAACTGGCACGCGATATAGAGGGCGCACACGATGCCCACGCCCAGCGCCAATGACAGCGGCAGATTGCGCCTCGGATTTCGCACCTCGCCAGCCGTGAACGTCACGTTGTTCCAGGCGTCCGCGGAAAAGAGCGAGCCGACCATCGCGACTCCCACCAGCCGCACCGTAGCCAGATCCCATCCGCCGCCGCGCCAGAAATCCGTGAAGTTGGCCGCCACCGCGGCAGAGTTCCGCCCCAGGAAGAAGCCCGCCCCGACCAATCCCAGGATCGCGGCCACCTTCGCGACGGTGAAAATGTTCTGAACCACCGCGCCCGCCTGAATGCCGCGCGTGTTCACCCACGTCAGCAGGACGATGATCGCGATGGCCACGAACTGCTGCGTCTGCAACCCGTACTTCCCTGCCCCGATCACGTGGTTCTGATCGCTGATCCACGGAAAGAAAATCCCGGCGTATTTGGCAAACGCCACCGCGACCGCGGCGATCGTGCCGGTCTGAATCACCAGGAAAAGCGTCCACCCGTAAAGGAAGCCATATAGCGGACCAAACGCCTCACGCAGGTAGACATATTGACCGCCGGCGTGCGGCATCGCGGCGGCGAGCTCGCCGTAGCTGAGCGCGGCGATCAGGGTGAGTGCCGAAGTGATGAACCAGGTCATCATCATCAGGCCCGGCGATTGCACCTGGCGCGAAATTTCCGCGGCCACGATGAAGACGCCCGAGCCGATCATCGAGCCGATCACCAGCGTGGTCGAATCGACCAGCCCCAGGCCCTTTACAAAGCCGTTGTCGCGAGTTGTTGCCATTCTTCCATCCGCTGCCGCAGCGATTGCGCCGTTGGCGAATCCGGGATGAGCCCCGCGATCAGCGCCAGGCTGTCCGCTCCGGCGCGCAGCACTTCGAGCGCATTGGCCAGCGTGATTCCTCCGATCGCCACCAGCGGCTTCTCGATCAGCGGGCGCAGGCGGCGCACTTCCTCCACTCCCACCACGGGATCCGGATTCTGCTTGCTGGCCGTGCCGAATACCGGGCCGAACGCCACGTAATCCACCGGCTCCCCACCGGCAGCCGCTAGTTGCGCGGCATTGTGGCTGGAATATCCGATCGTTGCCGAAGAGCCGAGCAGCGCCCGGGCGTCCCGCGGCGAAAGATCGTCCTGGCCGACATGAAGGCCTGCCTCCATGAGCATGGCGAAATCGGCGCGGTCGTTGACGATGAGCATGGCGCCTGCCTCCTGACACAGGCGCGCCACGGTCTTCGCGGCGGCGTACACCTCCCGGCCCCAGTGCTGTTTGTGCCGGATCTGGAGAATCCCCGCGCCGCCTTCCAGAAACGCCGCGGCAGCGGCTTCAAGAGGAAGAGCGTGGCGGGCAAGAGTACCGGTATCGAGGATCGGATAGATCCGGGGAAGTGTCATGAAGCGCGATTGCTTATGATACCTGATGATGCTCTCCGTCCGCAGCGTTCTGCTCCTGGCGTGCGTCTCCGCGTTCGGCCAGGACCTCTCACCGCAGGCGTGGAAGGAAGACCTGGACTTTCTGGTGCGCGAATTGCCCGCCCGCCACAAGAACCTCTATTACAAGCTCAAGAAGGAGGAGTTCGAGGCCCAGGCGGCAAAGATCGCGGCGGATCTGCCGCGCATGAGCGAGCCCGAGATCCGCGTGGCGCTCGTCCGTCTCGTGGCTTCCGCCGGCAACGCACACACTTCGATCGGCGCGCTCGGAAGCACTCCCTGGTACCCGCTCGAGTTCTACCGGTTTCCCGACGGATATTACGTGGTTCGGGCCGCGCCGGAGTATCGCGATGCCGTCGGCGCGCGGCTGGTGTCGTTCGGCGGCACGCCCGCGGCAGACCTGCGCCAAAAGCTGCTGCCTCTGATCGCCATGGAAACGGCGCTCATGGAAGCCCTGCGCATGCCCGCCCTGCTGCGCTCGGTCTATGCTCTCGGGTCCGATAGTGGGGCTTACCGCCTCGAAAAAGACGGGCGCCAATTCGATCTGGCTGTGCAATCCGTGCCGGGCAATGCGGCGCCCCGCCTCGACGGCGGGCAGTTCCCGCTGCCGCTCTACCTCAGCAACCGCGCCTCGGCCTACTGGTTCCAGTATCTCGAACCCGAAAAAGCGCTCTACTTTCAGTACAACCGCTGCGAAGAGGACAAGATCCGACCGTTCGCGGAATTCACCCAAGAGATGATGTCGGCCGCCGACTCGCACGCGATCGAGAAATTCATCATCGACCTGCGCCACAACGGCGGCGGCAACTCGGAGGTGATGAATCCGCTGCTCGCCGCCATGAAAACCCGGCCCACGTTGACGCGCAAGGGGCGCCTGTTCGTGCTCACCAGCCGGGAGACATTCTCCTCCGCATTCATCGAAGAGTGGCGCTTGCAGCGGCAGTTTCACGCGCGGATCGCCGGCGAGGCCTCGGCGCAGCGTCCCAATTCTTACGGCGACGTGCGCAGCTTCCGGCTTCCGAACTCCAGGCTCGAGGTCCGCTACTGCACCAAGTTCTTCCGCTTTGCCAGCGGAGATCCCGATGCAATCGCACCGGACATCCCCGTCGAGTTGACCGCGCGGGACTACTTTGCCGGCCGCGATCCCGTGCTCGATCGCGTGCTGCACCGATGATGTGGGACCGGCTAGAGCCGGTCTGCGTGCCTACCGCGCCGCCGCCAGAACCTCCGCCGGCTTGGGCATCCCGCGCCGTGCAAACCGGATCACGCCATCCGGCCCGATCAGGTACACGGTTCGCTTCACCCATAAGCCATCGGCATGGTACAGTGCGGCGATCTTCTGCCCCGTGTCCACCAGCAGCGGAAAGGGGAAATGGAACTTCTCGCGGAACCGTGCGTGCTTCCCGGGTCCTGCCGGGTTCACCCCGTACACGAGCACGCCGCGATCCTTCAGTGCGCCCCAGGTGTCGCGGAACTCGCAGAGTTGTTTGGTGCAGCCGGGCGTATCGTCGCCGGGATAAAACACCAGCACGAAGTTGCGGCCGCGCAGCGCGGAAGAGCGCACGGTTTCTCCCGTGTCCGTGGCCGCGGTGAATTCCGGGGCGGGAGTGCCGGTGGGAAGCGGATCGGAAAATAACCAGGAAAGAATCATTGCAACTGACCTCCGGCGGCGCCCCTGTTCAGCGTCACACTCACCGCGGGGGCCGCATCCACGGAGATGGTGAGTTGATTGGCGCCAGACGAAGCCGGTGTCCAATGAAACACCGCCTGGCCCTGCGCATCGGTCACGGCCGAGCCCGGCGCGACGCTGCCGCTCGCGGTCAGATGCGCTCCCGGATAGGGCAGCCCGTTTAAGTCGGAGAGCCGCACCACGACCGGATCCGTTGCCCCCGCCCCGCCCGAAACCACCGCCAGCCTCGCGAGCGATGCATCGGCCACCTGAATCCGCGCATAGGCCGTCTCGAAAGCCGCGTCCGAAGGTGTGGCCAGTAGTTCTTCCACGCCGCTCTTCGCGCCGGCCAGCATGAAAGATACCGTCGTGGCTCCGGCCGGAATCGTGACCGTCGCCGGCGCCTCCACGTTACCCGCCGGTGTCTGGAGTTGAATCGTCAGGTCCGTTGTGGGGGCGCTCTGCACGGTAAGCGTCGCGGTGGCCGTGTCTCCAGCCATCACGCCCGCCGCCGGAAACAGCGACAGTTTCAGGCTCCGATTCAGGGTCACGTCCGCTGCGGCATTGCCGGTCGCGGCTTTCGCATATAGGGCCGGAAATTGTTGGCGGTAGGTCTCCACCTGCTGCGCCTGGCTGTCTGCCGGCGTCGATCCCTGTGGCACCACCAGGATAAAGGCGAACCGGAACCGCCGCTGCGCCACCGTGAAGTCGGGCGTGCGGCGGCCTTCGGCGGCGATGATATCGTCAACACTGATGTCCAGCCGGTCGCCGTCGAGCGAAAAGCCGGTCTGCGGATGTCCCAGCGGCGATGCGCCCGATCCCGTGACCACGAACGTCGGCGGCACATCCGATGCCGCCCGAAAGCCCATCAGGTACTGATCGAGCGGCGAATAGCCCTGTGTGATTGCCGCCGTCGCAAAACGCGGCGACACACCAGAGCCGCGATCCAGAATCTGCTCGCCCTCGTCCAGCGACGCTTCGGAGTTGAACAGAAAACTCCAGTGCACGCCGCCGAAGCCGAGCATGATTTTGTTCGACGGATTCGCCGGATCGGCAATACTCGCAAACGCATTGAACAGATGCCCCGCCTCGTGGCCCAGGACGGTGAGTGCTGTATCGCCCGCGGATGCCCGCGCGGGCACCAGCGCCGTGACATCGATCGGGTATTGGCTGATCGGCCCCAGGTTCATGATCGAACGCAGCCGCGATGCCGAACCGTATTCCGCGCCGGAATCCTGCGGCGTCACGCCGTGCCCGCTGCTGGAGGAACGCACGGTCGATTCATACGCCACTGCCCCAACCGCCGCGGGGATGTCCATGTTGTTGTAGATCACCAGGTAGTCGTATGCGTCTTCGTGGGTCTGGTAGAAGCGCTGCGCCACCGTCACTACATCGATGTCCAGCGTGTTGCCGAAGTGCTCCACCACCGCCGAGGCATAATCGGCCGAGGGATCGGTCAGGAAGGCCGCCAGGTTCGTCGAGCCCTGCACATAGCCCGGCGCAATCCCCACTACAGCGCTCGATGGATTCACGCCGTTGTAAGCGAATTCGATCCGTCCGTCCGCGTAGAGCCGCGCCTGGAACGTCTGCGGCGCTCCGATACCGGTGGCCGTGTATTCGGGCACGCCGGCCCAGGTGAATACCGCATGGTTCGCGTCGGCCAGGTAGCGCACGGCTCCGGGCACCAGCGATGGATCCAGGTCGTCGAACAATGGCGAGATGCGCGGCGGACCGCCCGTCATGCGTCCCGTTGAGCGCAGCGTGCTGGCCGCCTCCGCCGCGACGAACGTCAGGTTTCCATCGGAGTTGAGAAAGATCTGCGAGTAGTTCACTCCGAAAAACGGGAATTGGAAGGGCAGCGTGAATTGCCGCCAATCGTCGTCGCCGAGCCCCGCCACCGCAGTTCCCTGCGTCGCGGCCGCCGGATCATAACTCGCTCCGGACACTGCATAGCGATAGCTCGCCGCGCCCGCGGCTAACGGCGTGAAGGTCAGCGTGGAGCCGTCGAGGTTGAACTGGTTCAGCCTCTCCACCACGCCGCCGCTATCCTCGATGATCGCGACGTTCCCGATGTCGCGGTCGGCCGTAGGAGCCGATACCGCCAATGCCCTCATGCGCCGCACCTGCCGATGCAGGAACAGTCTCTCTCTGGAGGTTTCGCGCGTGGTGCCGCAGCCGGCAACGTCCTGCCGTGCCCCCAGCGGGCCGCCGGCGAGCAGCAGAATTAACCCCAGAAAGCGCATGGTTGCTTTCTCACTATTCTCCCACTTCCGGTTTGACAAAACTTTAAGGTAACTTCATCTCACGTGCGTCGTCTTTATTAGTGAATCGAGAGAAGCTGAAAAAACAAAGGCTTCCCAAGCTGTAACCCCTTTGGGACCTGTCGACGACCGGTCCTTAGCGCTGAAGAATTAACAGATCGACGAGGTGACCTGTGTTAAATCGAATGGTGTCTCTTGGCAGCTTTCTCGTAGTACTTTTTTCCGCCGTGCTCTTCGGAATGGCCGCGTGGTGGACCCTGGTGAGCAAAATCAGCGAAGGCGACGGATACATGCTTCTCGCCGGCTGCGTGCTCGCGGCAATCGTGTTCTCTTACCGCGCGCAAGACCCGGTCTGGCTGGACCCCATCTCAATCGTCAAAAGGTGAACGTGGGACCGGCTTCAGCCGGTCCTGCTACGGATGAAACGCCAGCGTGCTCTTGGCCTCGACCTTGCCGAACTGCATCGGATAACTCCGCCCCGCGAGGTAGTCGTCCCACTGGTCCCTGTAATGACTCGATAGAATCTGACCCGATTGCCCGATGGGCAGGTTGAACAGCGACTGCTCCCAATCCGCCAGGTCCGCCGTCATCCGCATCGAGGGCATCAAAGTCATACTGGTCTGTTTCACCGTCGTCGTAGCGCCGCTCATCGGCACCGGACCGATATCGAAATACTTCCCTACCAGCGGAATCTGGTGGATCACCGGCTTGCTGATCGTGATCCGCAGATACGCTCCGTAGTGCCATCGCGTGACGTCGTGCCCCTGCGCGCGGCTGCCTTCCTCCACCGCGTCCGCCAACGCGCGCAGCAACATCGCATCGTAATCGGCGAACCAGCCGGAGGGCCGTTCGCGGAGCATCCGTTCCACTACCGCCGGCGCCATGTTGAAGGCATACTCCACACCTTGCGCCGAGGAGGCATTCTCCGCGATGGCACGCCGCACACGCTGGTAGATCAGCGTGATCAGGTACGGCGCCGCCAGATCCTTGTACATTTGGCCGTTCCATTCGCGCAGCGTCGCTATCGCCGGATCCAGGCCGGGATTGCGCACCCCGCGCTTCTGGTACGCCTCAACCGCCTGGCGCGAGAGAAAATGCATGAATGCCGAATAGAGATCGGTCTGCACTCGCAGCATCTCCGCCGCCCGCCACCCTTCGCGCGCCCTCAGCAATGCGCGAATCTGCTGGGACCGGTACGGCGGTCCGAAATTGCCGTTGACTGCGTATGGGAATTTCTCCGGGAACGGGTTCTGGTTGGCGGTCACGATCATTCCCGAAGGCGGATTGTAGAACGCCGGCAGCTCTGCAAACGGTATGAACCCCTGCCACTCGAAATTGCCCGAAGCCCCATCCACCGGCAGGTCGCCGCGATACGTACGGCGGATGGGCAGCGCGCCCGCCGCATGGTAGCCGATATTCCCATCGACATCGGCGTATACGAAGTTCGACCCCGGCCCCGGGAAGCGCGCCAGTGCGGCAGAAAACTCTTCCCAATTCCCGGCGCGGTCAATGTCCACGAACGGAAACTGCAGCAACCCATGCTCCGCCGCCGACCAGCGCAGCGTCAGGTGCTCGTTCCCCGGAGTCAGAAACACCGGACCGTGCACCGTCACCCAGTTGCTTACCTCGATGGCTCGCCCGCCCTTGACCCTGATGATTTCGCGCTCGGCGCGCGCCTGCAGAATTTTGCCCTGAAACACGTACTGTCCGGTTCGCTGGTCCAGCGTCTCCCGGTACAGATCCTGCACGTCGTAGTGCAAGTTCGTAACGCCCCATGCGATGCGCCGGTTGTGCCCGATCACCACGCCCGGCGCGCCCGGCAGCGCCACTCCGGCAACATCCAGTCCCGGCGCCTCCAGGTGCATCATCAGCCAGATGCCCGGCAACGAGAACTCCAGGTGCGGATCGTTGGAGAGCAGCGGCTTGCCGCTGGCCGTGTGGCGGCCTGCCAGTACCCACGCATTCGATCCCGGGCTTTCTTCGCCCATGCCGTGCATCGGGAACAGGTAATCCACCTTGGCGCGGTCGCCGGCCGCGATCATGTCGTTCTTCGCCACCTCGTCCTTCCACGTCGTAGTGAGGTTGCGAAACATGTACAGGCAGATGAGCAGACTGTCCACCGAGCTCCAGGGCCGCGGCTGATATTGCAGAATGCCGAACTCCACCGGCAGCCGGTCCCGGTGCGTCGCGATGAAATGGTTGACACCGCGGCCATAAGCCGCAAAAGCGGCGCGGTCGCCTGGAGGCATCGTCACATAAGCTTCCTCTGCGATCCTGCGCATTCGCATGCGGCGTGACTCCTGATCGCTCTCGACAAACGCCGGACCCAGAATTTCTGCCAGTGTCCCTCCCGCGAACCGGCGCAAACCGTCCATCTGCCAGAGCCGGTCCTGCGCCGTCACGTATCCCTGAAGGAACAGCGCGTCGTCGATGCTCGCGGCCTCGATGTGCGGCTCTCCGTGTGTGTCGAACCGGACAGTCGCGGGCGCCGAAATCGGGGCCGCGATGCTGCCCGAGCGCTCGGGGAGCGGCCGCCACACAAACCAGTAGATCAGGGCAATCCCCACCACCAGCAGGATGGCGATCGCGATATTTACAGTTCTGACAATGCGCGGGGCGGCGGATGAAGTCATCGTAAGGGACGCTAATTCTTCATGATAGCCCGCAGCAGGAAGGAAAACGCGAGAATTTGTGCACCTTCGCCCGCTTTACCCGGGACCGGGAAGGGATTAGAATTGAACAACAAAAAAGGGCGCCTCCCGGGATACGTTGGAGACGCCCACCTACGTAACGGAGTTAGTTGGTTATTCGTATAGACGGGTTGTCCACGATTTCGTTAGGGCCCCCGCACCTTCCCGCCGGCTCGGCTAGAATGTAGGCGAGCCTGTGACCCCTTCGCCCATTCGCCTCTCGCTGGTGGTGCTGCTCATTGCCATCAACGGATTCTTCGCTGGCGCCGAAGTCGCGCTGCTTTCCGTGCGTCATTCCCGCCTGCGCCAGATGGCAGCCGAAGGGCACGCCGGCGCCCAGGCTGCCCTGAGCCTGCTCTCCAACTCCGGCCGCTTGCTCTCCGTGACCCAGGTTGGCGTCACACTCGCCAGCCTCGGCTTGGGCTGGGCCGGCGAAGACACCATCTATGGACTTCTTCTTGCGCTATTCCAACCTGTGATCACGCCCGCGGCCGCGAGGATTTTTCACGGAGCGAGTTTCCTGCTTGCCTTCCTGACGATCGGATATTTCCACGTCGTGCTCGGCGAGGTCGTCCCCAAGAACCTCTCCATCTCCAAGGCGGACCGGCTCGCGGCTCTGTGCGCTCCTCCCCTGCTCCTGTTTTACCGGATCACGCTTCCGTTCGTCGTGGTGATAGAACGTTCGGCGGAGTTCATCACCCGCGCCCTCCGCGCCAAGGGCTCTGCTCACGGCAGCGTCCACACCGCGGAAGAGTTGAAACTGATCGTCTCCACCAGCCGCGGCCTCGGCTACCTGCCGGAAGCCCAGGAAGACATGATCCATCGCGTCCTCGACCTGGAAACCATATCGGTCCGCGAGATCATGGTGCCCCGTCGTGATATCGTTTCCATCCCCAGCGACGCCACGCTCGACCAGGTGCTGGCCACCATGATCGATCAGCAGCACTCCCGCCTGCCGGTCTACGAAGGCACACCCGAGAAGATCATCGGACTGCTTCACTATAAGGATCTCCTCCCGGTATGGCAGGAGCGCCGGCGCGCGATTCTCTCCAGCCGCCCCAGCCGCGCCTTCCATGTCAATCGCGTCATGCGCCGCCACATGGTAGTGCCCGAGAGCAAGCCGGTCGCCCAGATGCTCGACGAGTTCCGGCACGGCAATTCCCACATGGCGATGGTCGTGGACGAGTTCGGCACGATCGTCGGCATGCTCACAGTCGAGGACGTGCTGGAGCAGATCGTCGGCCGCATCGAGGACGAGCACGACGAGAAGTTCACCCGTCCCGACGCGGTCGCCGATGAAGTCGAAGTGGACGGCGCCACCCGAATTCGCGATCTGGAAACCGAATTCGGCATCGAGATCCCCAGCGACGCCGGTTTCGAAACTTTGGCCGGATTTCTGCTGTTCAAACTTGGCGAGATCCCGCACGCGGGCGATGCGGTCGAGTATCAGGGCCGCCGCTACACTGTGCTCGAAATGGAGCGCCATCGGATCGCCCGTGTGCGGGTGGAGAGGATCGCGGCCTGAAACAGGCGCGCGGTCATATAATTGCATATGCTCGGATTTGATCGCACGGCGGCGCGATATACCTGGACCGCGGCCCTCATGCTGCTGATCCTGGCACTGATCTACCAGATCCGGGCAACTCTCTTTCTCTTCACACTCGCGGTACTCTTTGCCTACTTGCTCTCGCCCGCCGTCGATCTCTTCGACCGTGCATTTCCCAATCGCACCAGGACCCTCGCTCTGGCCATGGTCTATGTGCTATTCGTCGCCGTCGTGGTCGTCGCAGTCACCCAAATCGGGACGCGGGTGGTCGACCAGGCGAGAGTCTTGGCCGGAAGGTTCCCCGAGGTCATCGCGACCTGGCAGCCCAACCCTCAGCAGTTTCCCGAAAGCCTGCAGGAACGCCTCGTGTCTGCGGTCCGCGCCGGAATCATGGAGAGGACCAACCAGATCGTGGCAGCTCTTCCGAATGCCGGCCTGAAGGTCATTTCGGCGGTCAGCAATGTCTTATATATCGTGATTGTTCCGATCCTGTCGTTCTTCTTCTTGAAGGATGGGCAAACCATCCGAAAGCACATTCTGGAGTTGCTCGATGGCGCTCCCATATCGAACAGCTTGGCCGGAGACCTGCTGTCCGATATAAACAACCTCCTGGCCAGGTATATTCGCGCCTTGCTGCTGCTGAGCCTGAGCACGTTCACCTGTTACGTCACATTCTTCATGATCATCGGCATGCCCTATGGTCTGCTGCTCGCCGTGATGGCGATGCTGTTGGAATTCATCCCCATGATCGGCCCGCTGGTGGCCGGCACGGTCGTCGTGATCGTCGCCATCGTGTCTCCCGGAATCCCCGCGTTCTGGGTATTGGTGTACCTGCTCGCGTTCCGTATGTTCCAGGACTACGTCCTTTCACCCCACGTCATGGGGCAAGGGGTCGAACTTCATCCCCTACTGATCCTGTTTGGCGTCTTCGCGGGCGCGGAGGTGGCGGGTATCCCCGGCAGCTTTCTGTCCGTGCCGGTTCTCGCCCTGGTGCGGATCTTCTACCTTCGAATCCGCCGCCAGCGGGTGAAGCCGGAATGAGGCTCGCCTGCCTGGCAGCCCTCCTGGCCGCGCTCCCATTGTGGTGCCACGTGGTCAGCATGAGCAGCGGCGATCTCACCGTGGACGGCACGCGTGCTCACTACGAGCTTCGCATGCCGCTCTACGAGATCGTGCACGTAAGCCGGCCCGACCAGACCCTGCTCGATCACATCCGCTTCGCCGGCGCGCGCCTGGTGTCTCACCAGTGCCGCGCCGATGCCGCCCGCGATGTCTATGTATGCGGCGCCGACTATGAGTGGCCCTCTCCCGTGGATCGCGTGGAGGTCGAATGCTCCTTAGCTTCGGTCACCGTGCCCAATCACGTCCATCTTCTGCGCGCTGAGATGTCCGGCAAGAAAGACGAGGCCGTCTTCGATCTCTCGTTCACCCGCGCAACCCTCCGCTTCCGTCCGCCTACGCCGGCTGAGATCGTCGTCACGCAGGCCGGAGCGGGGTTCGTGCGCGCCCTCGAAGGTGCGGTCCAGGTGCTGTTCCTGGGCGCGCTGGTGCTTGCCGCACGAAGCCGGCGTGAACTGCTCGCCCTGGCTGCTATGTTCCTCGCCGGCCAGGCCGCCAGCGTCGCCATCGTGCCGCACACCGCCTGGCAGCCCGCGCCGCGATTCGTGGAAGCCGCGGCCGCTCTCACAATCGCGTACCTGTCAGTCGAGATTCTCCTGCTGCCGAAGGCCGGCGCAAGATGGGCGATCGCCGGTGTACTCGGTGCTTTCCACGGCCTTTACTTCCACCTCTTCGTGCAAACCACCGCCTATTCCGCCGGCCTCGTACTCGCCGGGGCCGCGCTGGCCGAAATTGGAGCCCTCCTCCTGCTGGCGCTCATCTTCTCCCGCCTGCGCCGCTGGACCAGGCTCTTCGCCGCCGCCCTGCTGCTTTTCGGCCTGGCGTGGTTCGCGCTGCGGCTACACGGCTAGAAGCTACTGAGCATCCGACGGATCCACCGCCTTCTTCGATCCCGTGGCCGCGTACTTGATGTAGGCCAGAATGTCCGCCAACTTCTCGGGAGTGATCTTCGCCGCCGACGGCGGATGCTTCCATGCGTCGTTCCCGGCCGTGGACGTAACGTCGCCGGGCGCAACTACCTTCTTCTCCGGTGGCGTTTTGGACATATCGAAAAGCGTCACGCTGCTCGCGTCCTTGGGACCGGTCATCGCCGGAAACGACTCCCCTGATTTCAGCTTGACCACCTGCACGTACTGCGTCACCGTAGAGCGAACCGCCATGGCGATCGCCGCCGGCGGCAGCTTCCCGATCACCGTCAGATCCGGCCCGACCGCCGTTCCCTTCCCCTTCAGGGCATGACAGCTCGCGCACCCGTTTTGGGCATCGAAGAAAAGCGCTTCGCCTCTCTCGGTCTGCGACGGGGCCGCCGCTTGAGCCAACAATAATGCAATCCAGATCATGATGCGACGCTCCTTGGCGCTGCGCCTTCATTATATCCGGATAACAGGGTCCTGTTGTAATTTTCAGCGATTTTTTCCGTTGTGAATCTTTGCGCAAAGCCTCTTCATCAAATATCTTGGCAAAGAGATAAATGGAGAAGGCCGTGAAAAACCTCAGAGTTCTCGTCCTGGTAGGCAGTACCCGCCAGGGCTCCACCAACCGCCTGCTGGCCCGAAATGCCGCCGAATCAATGCGTAACGCCGGCCTGGAAGCCGTCCTCGCCGATCTTCGCGATTACCCCATGCCGCTCTACGATGGCGACCTCGAGGCCGCCAGCGGCCTTCCACCCGCAGCCAAGACCTTGAAAGACCTTGCCCGGGAGTCCGACGCCTTTGCCGTCGCGTCGCCGGAATACAACGGTTCCTACTCCGCGGTCTTGAAAAACGCTATCGATTGGATCTCGCGCCCGGAGCCCGGCGATGGCCCACTGCAGGTCTTCCGCGGCAAGCCCGCTGCGATCCTCAGCGCGTCTCCCGGACCCGGCGGCGGCCGTCGCGTCCTGAAGCACCTCCGTGAGCTGTTGGAAGGGATGCGCATGACTGTTGTCCCCCACCAGGTTTCGATCGGCCATTCCGGTGAAGCCTTCGATTCCGCCGGCAGGCTTGTCCGTCCCGCCGACATCGAGAGCCTCCGCGTTCTCACCGCCGACTTGAAACGCGGGGTGGACTCACAGGGCGAGCTCGAGGGCATTTTGTCGTCCGCCCGAGCCTGACGCGAGCGCGACACTCTCCCCGAGCTGTGGTAGCCCCTGCGTCGGATTGACACAGGCCGCCATCGTCGGCGATTGATATCGCGGGAGATCCGGTGGCATCCGCGATGCTCGTCTCAGTTCATGGCGCCCGGGAACCGGCGGCGGGTCGCGTGATTCGTCATCGCCTCGACGACCGCACGCGCCGCCTCGTTTCCGCTGGGTGTCAATCGAACAATGCTGTAAGCGGCACCACAGTGTCCGGCTTCTGGGTGCGCAGTTCCGTCACCTCGTGCATGCCGTCGGTAGTGCAGCGCCACGCCCGCCGCTTTGCAGCATCCAGAATCCAGACGTACGGCACGCCGAACTTCAGGTAGTCATCGACACGCTCCCGCATCTCGGAAAAGCGGTCGTCCTTGGACATGATCTCGATGCAGATAAGCGGCGGCTTTCTGAAGATCTGGTCGGGCTGACCTTCATCGGTGATGACGCACACGTCCGGCACGCGGAAGCGGGTAGGTGCGACCTGCACGCGCTGTTCGGGAACAACGACAATCCCCCACTGCTTCTGCCGCGCATAGAAGTATCCGCTGACGGCCATTTGAAGCCGTGCGTGATCGAATTCGCCCAAATTCCGCTCCAAAACCACGCCATCGACGTAATCGCAGTCAGGCCGATAGCTGGTGGTCAGGTATTCCTGGATGCTGACGAGGGAACCGGTCGCCATAAAAGCAACGGCATCCGCGGGAGCGCGGATGCCGTCTCCTTACTCAACAGTGTACTTCGTTTACTCCGCCAGCGACTCTTCCCCGGTATCCTCCGACAGCCCGCCCGTGTACTGGATGCGAGCCTCTTCGTCGTAACCCGGAATCGAATCCAGCGGAACTTCCACCGGTGCTTCTTCCACCACGTCCTCGCCCGCGATCTTCACCTGCCGGTAATACTCCATGCCGGTGCCGGCCGGAACCAGCCGGCCCATGATCACGTTCTCCTTCAGGCCGCGGAGGTAGTCCACCTTGCCGTTGATGGCGGCTTCGGTGAGTACACGGGTGGTCTCCTGGAAGCTCGCCGCCGAGATAAACGAATCGGTCGAAAGCGATGCCTTCGTGATTCCCAGCAGCATCGCCTTGCCCTGCGCCGGACGCCCGCCCGCTTCCATCACCTTCGCGTTCTCGGAGCGGAACTTGAACTTGTCCACGATCTCCTCAGGCAGGAATTCCGTGTCGCCGATGTCCTCCACCTTGACCCACCGCATCATCTGCCGCGCGATGGTCTCCAGGTGTTTGTCGTTGATGTTGACGCCCTGCAGACGATAGACTTCCTGGATTTCGTTCACCAGGTACTTCTGCAGCTCCTTTTCGCCGAGCACCGCCAGGATGTCGTGCGGATCGCGCGGGCCGTCCATCAACGGTTCGCCCGCCTTCACCTTCTCGCCTTCCTGGACCTTGATGTGCACGCCGCGGGGCAGCGAGTACTCGCGCTTTTCGCCGTCGTCGCCTTCGACGAAAATCTTGCGCTGGCCCTTGGTCACTTCGCCGTATTTCACCGTGCCGTTGATCTCGGCCATCACGGCCGTCTCACGCGGCTTGCGCGCTTCGAACAGTTCCACCACGCGCGGCAGGCCGCCCGTGATGTCCTTGGTCTTGGTGGTTTCGCGCGGGATCTTCGCCAGCACGTCGCCGGCGTGCGCTTCCTCGCCGTCGCGGACCATCAGGTGAGCGTGAGTCGGCATGAGGTACTTCTTCGCCTCCGACCGCGACCCCTGCGCTCCCTCCGGCCGCACCACGATCTGCGGCTGCCGCTTCTCGTCGGGTGAATCGGTGACCACCAACTGGCTCATGCCGGTCACTTCGTCCACCTGCTCCTGCAGCGTGAGCCCGTCGACAAGGTCCTTGAAGTGGACCACGCCGCTGACTTCGGTCAGGATCGAGAACGTGTACGGGTCCCATTCCAGCAGGATCTGGTTGCTCTTGATCGGAGCGCCGTCTTCCACCAGCACGCGCGCGCCGTAGTTCACCTGGTAGCGCTCGCGCTCGCGGCCCTTCTCGTCGACCACCGCCATGATGCCGTTGCGGTTCATCGCGATCAGGTCGCCGTTGCGGTTGCGCACCGTCTGGATGCCGATGTACCGCGCGAAGCCGTCGTTCTTCGCGTCCTGCGTGGATTGCTCGCTGACGCGCGTCGCCGTTCCGCCGATATGGAACGTACGCATGGTCAACTGCGTTCCGGGCTCGCCGATCGACTGCGCCGCGATCACGCCCACGGCCTCGCCGCGCTCCACCATGCGGCCCGTCGCCAGGTTGCGGCCGTAGCACGCCACGCAGACGCCGCGCTTGGATTCGCAGGTCAGCACCGAGCGGATCTTCACCCGCTCGATACCCGCGGCCTGAATCGCCGCCGCCAGGTCTTCCGTGATCTCCTGGTTCACGCCGACGATCACGTTGCCCTCGTAGTCCTTCTGATCTTCGAGCGCCACGCGGCCCACGATACGGTCGCGCAGGTATTCGATGATTTCGCCGGATTCGATGATCGATTCGACGTCGATGCCCTCGGTCGTGCCGCAGTCGTTCTCGGTCACGATCACGTCCTGCGCCACGTCCACCAGGCGGCGCGTCAGGTAGCCCGAGTCCGCCGTCTTGAGAGCGGTATCGGCCAGACCCTTGCGGGCGCCGTGCGTGGAGATGAAGTACTGCAACACGTTGAGCCCTTCACGGAAGTTGGCCGTGATCGGCGTCTCGATGATCTCGCCCGAAGGCTTGGCCATCAGTCCGCGCATGCCCGAAAGCTGGCGGATCTGCTGCTTCGAACCGCGCGCGCCCGAGTCGGCCATGATGTAAATCGGATTCAGGTAGCGGCCGGTCCGGTCGTCTTCTTCCATCGCCTGGAACATCACGGCCGAAACCTCTTCCGTCACCTTGCTCCAGATTTCGATGATCTTGTTGTAGCGTTCGCCGTGGGTGATGGCGCCGTCCTGATACTGGTTTTCGACGTTCACCACTTCCTTCTCGGCCTCGCGCACCAGGCTGGCCTTCTCGCCCGGCACCACCATGTCGTCGATGCCGATCGAAATGCCCGCCCGCGTCGCGTACAGGAACCCGAGCGCCTTGACCTCGTCCAGCATCTGCACCGTGATCTGCAATCCGAACTTGAGGTAGCAGTACTGCACGAGCTGTCCGAGGCCCTTCTTCTTCAGCAGGCCGTTGATGAACGGCATGTCCTGCGGCAGCGCGTCATTCAGAATGACGCGTCCCACCGTGGTGTCCATGTTCAGCTTGTAGTATTCGCTGGGAATGGTGTGCAGGATGTCCTGGCTGTCGAACGCGTGCACCAGGTCGATCACCTTGCCCGTATAGCGCAGCTTGATCGGGGTGAGCGTTTCCACCTCGCCCATTTCCAGCGCGATCAGCACGTCGTCCACCGAAGCGAAGGTGCGTCCTTCGCCCTTGGCGCCGGGACGCGCCTTGGTCAGGTAGTAGCAGCCCAGCACCATGTCCTGCGTCGGAATCGCGATGGGTCCGCCGTGCGCCGGCGACAGGATGTTGTTCGAGGACAGCATCAGGGTGGCCGCCTCGATCTGCGCCTCGGGCGACAGCGGAATGTGCACCGCCATCTGGTCGCCGTCGAAGTCCGCGTTGAACGCCGTGCACACCAGCGGGTGAATCTTGATGGCCTTGCCTTCCACCAGCACCGGCTCGAATGCCTGGATGCCCAGGCGGTGCAGCGTGGGAGCGCGGTTGAGCAGGATCGGGTGATCCTTGATTACCTCTTCCAGAATGTCCCAGACCACCGGGTCCTGCTGCTCCACCAGTTCCTTGGCCTGCTTGATGGTGGTGCAGTGGCCGCGCTGCTCCAGGCGGTGATAGATGAACGGCTTGAACAGCTCCAGCGCCATCTTCTTGGGAAGGCCGCACTGGTTCAGCCGCAGATCCGGACCGACCACGATTACGGAACGGCCCGAGTAATCCACGCGCTTGCCGAGCAGGTTCTGGCGGAACCGGCCCTGCTTGCCCTTGAGCGTGTCGGAAAGCGACTTCAGCGGGCGGTTGTTCGCGCCGCGCAGGACGCGGCCGCGGCGCCCGTTATCGAACAGCGCGTCCACCGCTTCCTGCAGCATGCGCTTTTCGTTGCGGACGATCACGTCCGGCGCGTGCAGCTCGATTAGCTTCTTCAACCGGTTGTTGCGGTTGATCACGCGGCGGTACAGGTCGTTGAGGTCGCTGGTCGCGAAGCGGCCTCCATCCAGCGGCACCAGAGGGCGCAGCTCCGGCGGAATCACCGGAATCACGTCGAGAATCATCCACTCCGGCTTGTTGCCGCTCTTGCGGAAGCTCTCCACCACGCGCAGCCGTTTGGCGTGCTTCAGCTTCTTCTGCTGCGACTGCTCGGTCCGCATCTTCTCGCGAATTTCTTCGCTGAGCCGCTCGATGTCGATCTTCTTGAGCAGTTCCTTGATGCCTTCGGCGCCCATCATGGCGACGAACTTGCCCGGAAATTCCTGGTCAAGCTGCCGCTTGCGCTCGTCGGTGATCACTTCGCCGCGGTTCAGGCCGGTGCCGTCGCCGGGTTCGACAACCACGTAGGCTTCGAAGTACAGCACACGCTCCAGCTCGCGCAGCGTGATATCCAGCAGGTGTCCGATGCGGCTCGGCAGCCCTTTGAAAAACCACACGTGCGAGCACGGGCTGGCCAGCTCGATATGACCCAGCCGCTCGCGCCGCACGCGCGCCAGCGTAACTTCCACGCCGCACTTGTCGCAAATCACGCCGCGGTGCTTCATGCGCTTATACTTCCCGCAGAGGCACTCCCAATCCTGCGTCGGACCGAAGATGCGCGCGCAGAACAGCCCATCCCGCTCCGGCTTGAAGGTCCGATAGTTGATGGTCTCCGGCTTGGTAACTTCGCCATGGCTCCAGCTCCGGATTTTTTCCGGAGACGCCAGGGAAATGCGGATCGAATCGAAATCCGCGATCAAATTCGCTCGGTCATACGGTGAGGATCTCAAAATATGCCTCCAAATCTCAGAACCTTGACGCGGAGACGCTGCGACGCAGAGAAAAAACCAAATGCATTTCTCCGCGCCTCCGCGCCTCCGCGTCGAACACTAATCCGCCGCGAGCGCCATATCCGGCACTTCCTTCGGCTTCTTCATCAATTCCACGTCCAGGCAGAGCGACTGCAGCTCGCGAATCAGCACGTTGAACGATTCCGGCACGCCAGGCTCGATCGCCGCTTCGCCCTTCACAATCGCCTCGTAAATCTTGGCACGGCCATACACGTCGTCCGACTTCGCCGTCAACAGCTCCTGCAGGATGTACGCCGCGCCGTAAGCCTCCAGCGCCCAGACTTCCATTTCCCCGAAGCGCTGTCCGCCGAACTGCGCCTTGCCGCCCAACGGCTGCTGCGTGATCAGCGAGTACGGTCCGATCGACCGCGCGTGAATCTTGTCGTCCACCAGGTGCGACAGCTTCAGC